>NZ_NFHK01000063.1:0-12177 GCF_002161315.1 Faecalibacterium sp. An77 | reverse complement strand
CACCGCTCCATCGGCCTTTCGGCCGCCCCGCCTTCTTTGTGGCCGGGCCGCGAGTTACGGAAGTGTCATTGTCTGGAAGTACCAGGAGGCTGAACTATTCGGTTTTCAAGGTGCTGCGTTGGTCTCTGGCAAAAGCCTTTCACTATTAACAGAAAACGGCGTTAAAAACGAGGGGTGTTTCACAAAATCTTCACTTTTCTTTTTGGGAAAGTCCTCTTGTTTGGTCGGCATAAGGTGCTGAACCGATTTCTGATAAAAGCATACCAGAGTTTTTCCTCTTTGGGAGTGACTGGGAGTACACCATTTGGTGTACTCTTAGTACACCTTTCTTTGAAAGTGCCTACTACAATAATATCTTAAGTTCCTCTTTGACGGGAGTGACCATCTGTCACAGTTTACTGTGACGGGTTGTCACACCTTCCAAGTCTTTCATCCTTCAGGCACAAAAAACTGGCAGACAGCCGCAGCCTCGTTCAGACTGCTTCTGTCTGCCAGTATTCCATGCGCTGTCCTCCCGGCCAGCGTTTTGTTTTATCCTTCTCTCTGATCCACAATATCCAGAGAATCCCTGCCTACCCGGCAGAGCAAAAAGAGAACTTTCACCCCAGCCGCCTTTGCCCGGGACAGAGCCTCGCCGAAAGCCGGGTGAGTGTCCACATTGGGCCGCACCTCGGTGATCCCTTCCATCTGGATTACAAAGGCCACCCCGCAGCGGACCCCGGCCTGCTCAGCCTGGGTCAGTTCCTGAAGGTGCTTGACGCCCCGCTCGGTAGGGGCGTCGGGGAAGTAGCCGATGCCGTTTACTTCCAGAGTGCAGCCCTTCACCTCCAGCAGGTAGAGCTGGCCTGCTCTTTCCATGGCGAAGTCGATCCGGGATTTGCCGTAGGAAAACTCAGGGTGAATCGCGTCAAAGCCCTGGGGTTCCAGCCACTCCTTCACCACCTTGTTGGGAGCCTGGCTGTCGATGTTGACCCAGCCCAAGCCCTCTTTCCGGACAGCTACCAGATCATATTTTGTCTTGCGGGCAGGGTTATCCGACACTTCCAGCCGGACATCCGCCCCTGGCAGCAGGAGTTCCCTGCAGCGGCCGGTGTTCTTGACATGGACTGTTTCTTCTTTGCCGTCCAACAGGACCTTGGCGATAAATCGGTTGGGGCGGGAGAGGAAGGTGGCATCAAGGATGGTATTATACTTCATATTGATTTCCTTTTCTGTTCAATGGGCTTCGGTTCAGGGAGTAAACACTTTTATATCCCCCAGAAAATTCACTTTAGAGCCATCCACCACGATGGCAGCTCGATCTGTGACCATCGCATAGATTGTTTTCTGGCGTTCCTCTAGAACACGTTGGATCGCCTCATTTTGGACAGGGCTGTCTTCATAATGTACTTCCAAATAAAAATCTTTCAGAATTGGAAGACCTTTAAAATAAGTAAATTCCGGGTAATCTTGGTCCGGCGACAAATGATACTCCTGCAGTTGAATGAGTGCACCGGCGCTGTATCCCATCACAACTCCCTGGAACTGAAGGATGGCGTCTCTCAGATTGAAGTCATCGATTCGTTCCATCATCCGATCCGGCATTCCTCCGGGCAGATAAAGTATATCCGCATTGCGAATTTGTTCTGCCGCTTTGGATTTCGCATCCGTATAGTAATTGATCCATTCTATATGATCTTCAGGAATTCCATAGCGAAGAAACGGGAAACCATACTGTCATAATATCGCCCGCCGCTTTTTCCACACAGTATCTTCCAGTCGCGTAGGTTTTGAACCTCCCCGTCACGATAGGAAAAAGCCAGAATAACCACTTTATCGCTGGGATGAATATAGCGTTTAAGTTCCTCATAAAGAAAATCAGCCGAAAAATTCAAGACATCCAGCAGAATATTAATCATAATCAACCCCCATTTAAATCTTTTGTTTTTCATCTTGTCACACGATTTCTATCCATAGCGGCACCTTCGTCAGTCCCTTTAAAGGCTTCAACTTACAGATTTCGCAATACTGCTAAATAAATTAGATATCGTCTGTCCATCAGGCACCTGTGCATTGTAGGTATAGTATCATTCCATGGCCGCAGGCTGCCAGCAACCAACGCTTCCGGACGTATGTCCATTTTTAAATTGCTTTTTCAACCTTTTTGATAAAACAATCAAAGCGTTCTCAGAACGCGCAGCCGCAGAAGGAACTTCCGCGATCAACAGGGGATTGGGGCGTACCCCAACAAGCAGCGTCTGGCAAAGTGGATAGCCAGAGGCATAGCTTGCCCATTATATGGCTAACCAAAAACGAAATCACATTTTTTAAATATGCCATTCTGCTTTTTTCAAACACAAACTTCGCAAGCAGGGCCTTTGTATACACAAACGCAAAAATGCTTGTTGGTGCTATGCTCCAAACCCCGTGAACTGTGCTGGAACATCACATAACACTCCGTTGTATCTTTGCTATAATAATTTCCCTTCTATGCCAACATCACCACTTCTTTCGGTACTCCCCTGGCGCAATCCCTTCAATCTTCCGGAAAATGCGGGCGAAATAATTGGAATCGGGAATCCCGCACTCCACTGCGATCTTTTCAATGGGCAGTGAGGTAAACCGCAGCAGCCGTTTGGCCTGGGTGATGCGCAGCTCCAGCAGATAGCGGTTGATGGTCATACCATACTGCTCCGAAAAAATTTTGCTGAGGTAAAACTTGTTGATGTAAAACTGTTCGCTCAGCTGGTCCAGGGTGATCTTCTGTTGGTAGTTCTGGTCCAAGTAATTTTTGATCCTCTGCAGATTGCGGCGCTTTTCAGATACATGGGGCGCCCGGTCGGGGTTCCAGGCCTCTTCCATTAGAACAGTGAGTAGAGAGGTTAGCTTTTCGCAAATCTTCATATCCCGTACATAGGAACTGGATGATGCCACTTCAAAGAGCTCCTCCAAAATGCTGTCGAATGCTTCGGCCCTTTGGGTGTGGAAACAGGGCATGCCACCCCGCTCCAAATATTTATCATAGATGGCGCCCATGTTGGGCCCGTTGAAATGAGCCCATTTTAATCTCCACAAGTCCTCTGAACTTTGGTGAAAGTGCTCTTGACGGCAGTCCAGGAAAACACAGTCACCGGGGCCAAGGGTGTAGGTCCGGTCCTGATAGCGCAGGGTGCCATGCCCTTCCAACACCATAAAAAATAGATAGGACGCCAGACCCTGCCGGTGGCTGACATGGGGCTTTTTTGCCTTCAATTCGCCGGTTTCCTGTAAGTACAACAGTGCATTTCGTGCAAAGGGCGAAGGAGTATAGAGAATCCGCTTGGAAGCTACAATATCCCCCTGGAATAGACCTTCATCCACAGGCTTTTCCTCCTTTTTCCATTTTGTCCAGTATACACCAAAAGCCAAGATAATGCTACTATTCTCCAAGAAAGCCCCTGTTTCTGATCAAAAGAATACATTATAATACAGTAAATCGCTTTGAACAGGCGACAAAATGGATTGTAAAGTTTTCACTTGTTTGATACATGGAGGGAATATGAAGAAAGCATTGATTACCGGCATCACCGGTCAGGACGGTTCCTACCTTGCTGAGTTCCTGCTGGAGAAGGGCTATGAAGTTCATGGCGTCATCCGCCGGGCTTCCATTTCCAACACCGGCCGTATCGATCACCTGATCGCCAAGAACGCCATCACTCTGCACGACGGCGACCTGTCCGATTCTTCTTCTCTGATTCGGATCATCGGCCTGGTGCAGCCCGATGAGATCTACAACCTGGCCGCTCAGAGCCATGTGCAGATTTCCTTCGACGCTCCCGAGTACTCCGGCGATGTGGACGCTCTGGGCGTCCTGCGTATCCTGGAGGCCGTCCGGATTCTGGGCCTGACCAAGAAGACCCGCGTCTATCAGGCTTCCACCTCTGAGCTGTTCGGCAAAGTTGAGGAGATTCCCCAGCGCGAGACCACTCCCTTCCATCCCTACAGCCCCTACGCTGTGGCCAAGCAGTACGGCTTCTGGATTGTCAAGGAGTACCGCGACGCTTACGGTATGTTCGCCGTCAACGGCATTCTGTTCAACCACGAGTCTGAGCGCCGCGGCGAGAACTTCGTCACCCGCAAGATCACTTTGGCTGCCGGCCGGATTGCCGAGGGCCTGCAGGATCACCTGGAGCTGGGCAACATGGACTCCCTGCGTGACTGGGGCTATGCCAAGGACTACGTCGAGTGCATGTGGCTGATTATGCAGCAGGAGAAGCCCGAGGACTTTGTCATCGCCACCGGCGTGCAGCACACCGTCCGTGACTTCACCGAGAAGGCCTTTGCTGCCAACGGCATCACCCTCCGCTGGGAGGGCAAGGGCCTGGATGAGAAGGGCTACGATGTTGCCACCGGCAAGATGATGGTCTGCGTCAACCCCGCCTGGTTCCGTCCCACCGATGTGGACAACCTGTGGGGCGATCCCACCAAGGCCAAGACCGTCCTGGGCTGGAATCCCCAGAAGACCAGCTATGAAGAACTGGTCTCCATCATGGCCAAGCACGACCGCGAGCTGGCCAAGCGTGAAAAGGCCATGCTGAACGTCTGAGATGCAAACCTGTAATCTCAGCTTTTACTTATCGGACCACGGTTTCGGGCACATTGCCCGGAACCTGCCCATCATCGCCGAGGCGGCCCGTCGGACCACCGGCCTGCTGTACTTGGTCTGCGGTGCCCGGCACCTGGCTTTTGCCAAAGAAAACCTGTGGGAGATGCTCTCCCCCGACCAGCTGGACCGGATTCGGTACCAGGAGGAGCACACCGACATCGGGCTGATTTTGCAGCCCGGCACCCTGCTGGTGGATGTGCCCGCACTGACCCAAGCCTGTCAGTCCTATCTGGACCAGCTACCTCAGCGGGCAGCTCAGGAAGCCGACTGGCTCCGGCAGCATCAGATTGGGGCAGCCCTCTGCGATATGCCGCTCTGGTCCATTTCGGCCTGTGAGCAGGCCGGGGTACCGCTGCTCTATCTGGGCAACTTCACCTGGACCGAGCTGTATCGGGAGTTTCTGCCCGAGGCCATCTGGAAAGCTTACGCTGCTCAGTACACCAAAATCCGGCACGGGATGCTGTATGCGCTGCACAATCCCGAGATGCTGGAATTTCTGCCAAACGCAGAACTGACAGAGACCTCTCTGGTGGCCCGGCCCTTCCACCCGGAACAGATTGAGGCCATCCGCAGCCGGCACAGCTGCCCCATCGTCTTTGTGGCGCTGGGGATGTCGGCCCAGTTTACACAGCCCATCTCGGTGGAAGGGGTCAATGCCCACTTTTATACCACTGAGGGGGTACCGCTGACCGGCAGCAATGTCACCACCGTTCCCTATACCACTTTAAATACCCAGGACTATGTGGCGGCGGCTGACTACGTCATCACCAAGGCGGGCTGGGGCACGGTGGCCGAATGCCTGTTGTCCCAAAAGCCCATGGCCCTCTTTGCACGGGATTCGGTGCTGGAGGACCGCACCACCATCTCTCTGCTGGAACAGCAGGGTCTGGCTCTGAAAATCACCTATGAACAGCTGGCCGATATGCCCCAGCTGCTGGAACGGCTGGCCCGGGTCCATAAGCCTGAGCCTTCCACCTTTACCAATGCCGCAGCTGAGATTGCATCCCGGCTGCTGGCGCTGACTGTATAAGAAGGAGCATCCAATTATGATGGAGAAAAACGCAAAAATCTATGTGGCGGGCCACCGCGGCATGGTGGGTTCTGCCATTGTCCGTGAGCTGCAGCGCCAGGGCTATACCAACATCATTACCCGCACCCACAAGGAACTGGACCTGACCCGTCAGGACGCCGTAGAGGAGTTCTTCGCCAAGGAGAAGCCTGAGTATGTCTTCCTGGCAGCCGCCAAGGTGGGCGGCATTGTGGCCAACGAGGAAGCCCTGGCCGACTTCATGTATGACAACATGATTCTGGAGATGAACGTCATCCACTCCGCCTGGCAAAACGGCTGCAAGAAGCTGGAGTTCCTGGGTTCTTCCTGCATCTATCCCCGGATGGCTCCCCAGCCCATGAAGGAGAGTTGCCTGCTGACCAGCGAGCTGGAAAAAACCAACGAGGCTTACGCCCTGGCCAAGATCAGCGGCCTGAAGTACTGCGAGTTTCTGAACCGCCAGTACGGCACCGACTACATCTCGGTGATGCCTACCAACCTCTACGGCCCCAATGACAACTACCATCCCACCCACAGCCACGTCCTGCCTGCCCTGATCCGTCGTTTCCATGAGGCAAAGGTGGCCGGCCTGGACACCGTCACCTGCTGGGGCGACGGCAGCCCGCTGCGTGAGTTCCTGTATGTGGACGACCTGGCCAACCTGTGCGTCTTCCTGATGAACAACTACTCGGGCAACGAGACAGTCAACGCCGGCACCGGCAAGGAACTGACCATCAAAGAGCTGACCGAGCTGGTGGCTAAGGTGGTTGGCTACACCGGTAAAATTGAATGGGACACCTCCAAGCCCAACGGTACCCCCCGCAAGCTGCTGGACGTGTCCAGGGCAACTGCCATGGGCTGGACCTACAAGACCGAACTGGAAGACGGCATCCGTCTGACCTATGAGGACTTCCTGAACAACCCGATGCGGGCCGAGCGATAAACCCAAAGAGGGCCGCATTCCACAACGGATGCGGCCCTTTGCGTTTTTGTATAAGGAGAAAGACTATGAATCTCGTATTGCTGTCCGGCGGTTCGGGCCAGCGTCTGTGGCCCCTTTCCAATGACATCCGTTCCAAACAGTTCATCAAGATCTTCCACAACGAGAAGGGTGAACTGGAGTCCATGGTCCAGCGTGTCTACCGCCAGATCAAAACGGTGGACACCGACGCCACCGTTACCATCGCCACTTCCAAATCCCAGGTTTCGGCCATTCATAACCAGCTGGGCGAGGATGTGGGCATCAGCGTGGAGCCCTGCCGCCGGGATACCTTCCCGGCCATCGCCCTGGCCGCCGCCTATCTGAAGGACGTGCAGGGTGTGGGCGAAGAGGAAGCCGTGGTGGTCTGCCCGGTGGACCCTTATGTGGAGAATGATTACTTCGAGGCTCTGAAAGCTCTGGGCGACCGTGCCGCTGTCAGCAGCGCCAACCTGGTCCTGATGGGCATTGAACCCACCTATCCCAGCGAGAAATACGGCTACATCATCCCCACCAGCAAGGACAACCTGAGCAAGGTATCCATGTTCAAGGAAAAACCCACCCAGGATGTGGCCGCCCAGTATATCGCGCAGGGTGCTCTGTGGAATGGCGGCGTGTTCGCCTTCAAGCTGGGCTACGTTCTGAAACGCGCCCATGAGCTGATCGACTTTGTGGACTATAACGACCTGTTCGACAAGTACGACACCCTGAATAAGATCAGCTTTGACTATGCCGTCGTGGAGCACGAGCCCGAAATCGAGGTCATGCGGTTTGCCGGCACCTGGAAAGACCTGGGCACCTGGAATACCCTCACCGAAGCCATGGACAGTCATGCAGTGGGCGAAGCTCTTTTCAACCAGACCTGCGACAATGTCCATGTGGTCAACGAACTGGGTGTGCCCATCCTCTGCATGGGTCTGAAAGACGTGGTGGTTTCCGCCAGCCCCGAAGGCATTCTGGTCTCGGACAAAGAAGAGTCCAGCTACATCAAGCCCTTTGTGAATACCCTGGATACCAAAGTCATGTTTGCCGAAAAATCCTGGGGCAGCTTCCGTATTCTGGATATTGAAGATGAGAGCCAAACCCTCAAGGTCACCCTGATGCCCGGCCATCACATGAACTACCACAGCCACCAGCACCGGGACGAGGTGTGGACCATCATCTCGGGCGAAGGCCGCACCGTGGTGGACGGTATGGAGCAGAAAGTGACTGTAGGCGATGTCATTACCATGGCGGCTGGCTGCCGTCACACCATCATTGCAGACACCGAGCTGCAGCTGATCGAGGTGCAGCTGGGCAAGGAGATCAGCGTCGATGACAAACA
The DNA here is from genome assembly GCF_002161315.1 of Faecalibacterium sp. An77. Classification (NCBI taxonomy): domain Bacteria; kingdom Bacillati; phylum Bacillota; class Clostridia; order Eubacteriales; family Oscillospiraceae; genus Faecalibacterium; species Faecalibacterium sp. An77. Next base: position 4,202 of record NZ_NFHK01000063.1, on the reverse strand, counting down.
GAAATATGACTACGAATTTTAAGCCCTTCCTGCTGAAACCTGCCGCCAAAGATTATCTCTGGGGCGGCACCCGCCTTAACGATGAGTTTGCCAAGGGAATCGATCTCGACCCTCTGGCCGAGACCTGGGAGTGTTCCACTCACCCGGATGGTCCCAGTGTGGTGGCCAGCGGAGAATTTGAAGGCCAGACTTTGACCCAGGTTCTGGCCGACCATCCGGAATATCTGGGCACTCGTCATCCCGACGGCAAGTTTCCTTTGCTGATCAAGTTCATCGACGCCAAAAAGGACCTGTCGGTGCAGGTGCATCCCGATGACGCCTATGCCATGGAGCACGAAAACGGCCAAAACGGCAAGAGCGAAATGTGGTATGTGCTGGACGCCTCCAAGGATGCCCATCTGGTATACGGTCTGAAACATGATTGTACTGAGGCTGAAATCCGGAAGGCCATCGCAGACGGCACCCTGCTGCGCTATCTCCAGCGCGTTCCCATTCAGAAGGATGACCTATTTTTCATTGAGGCTGGTACAATTCACGCCATCGGCGCAGGTGCCTTAATTGCCGAGATTCAGGAAAATTCCAATCTCACCTATCGTCTCTACGATTACGACCGAGTGGGTAAAGACGGCAAAAAGCGGGAGCTCCATGTGGATAAAGCCATGCAGGTGGCCAACTTGAAAAGCAGTTCCCAGCCCCGCCAGCCCCTGCGGGTTTTGAAATACAAGCCGGGTGCAGCTTTGGAATTTTTGACTCGCTGCAAGTATTTCGAGGTGTACCGTGTACTGCTCAACGCCGAGCGCCGTCAACTGGTGCAATACCGGGCAGACGAGGTTTCCTTCCGGGTCATGCTCTGCATCGGCGGATGCGGAACCATCCAATTTGAGGGAGGCAGCATCCCATTTTTCAAAGGAGACTGCATCTTTGTACCGGCTGATTCGGTCACCATGACCATCACTGGACAGGCGCAGTTCCTGTTTGTGAGAGGATAACAACAATGGATTACAGAAAAGAATACGAGCGCTGGTGTGCCTGTGCATCGGCAGACGCCGACGTGGCTGCTGAGCTGAAAACCATGGACGATGCCAAAGTGGAGGACGCTTTCTACCGGGATCTTTCCTTCGGCACCGGCGGCCTGCGGGGCGTCATTGGCGCCGGCACCAACCGGATGAACATTTACACTGTCGCCAAGGCTTCCCAGGGCTTGGCTGATTACTTGAACAAGCATTTTGACAAGCCTTCAGTGTCCATCGGCTATGACAGCCGGATCAAGTCGGATGTCTTCGCCAAGGCTGCCGCTGGCGTCTTTGCCGCCAACGGCGTCCAGGTCAACATCTGGCCCGTCCTGATGCCTGTGCCCACCGTTTCCTTTGCCACCCGCTATCTGGACACTTCGGCAGGCGTTATGGTGACTGCCTCTCACAATCCTTCCAAATACAACGGCTACAAGGTCTATGGCGCTGATGGCTGCCAGATCACCACCGAGGCCGCCGCCGAGATTCTGGCTGAGATCGAGAAGCTGGACATTTTTGCAGACGTCAAGAGCATCTCCTTTGAGGAAGGCCTGGCACAGGGTAAGGTAAAGTACATTCCGGATGAAGTTTACACCGCCTTTGTGGAAGAAGTTAAAAAGCAGTCAGTGCTCTTTGGTGAAACGGTCAACAAAGATGTGGCTATTGTCTACAGCCCGCTGAACGGTACCGGCCTTAAGCCGGTGACCCGTACTCTGAAAGAGATGGGCTATGCCAACATCACGGTGGTCAAGGAACAGGAGCAGCCGGACGGCCACTTCCCCACCTGCCCTTATCCCAACCCTGAGATCAAGGAAGCCATGGCCCTTGGCATGGAATATGCCAAGAAGTGCCACGCTGACTTGCTGCTGGCCACCGATCCTGACTGCGACCGTGTGGGCATTGCAGTGCGGAACAAGGACGGAAAGTACGTGCTGCTGTCCGGCAATGAGACCGGCATCCTGCTGCTGGACTATGTCTGCTCCCAGCGGGTGAAACACGGCAAGATGCCCACTGATCCTGTCATGGTGAAAACCATTGTCACCACCGACATGGGCCAGCAAATTGCCGACCACTACGGCGTCCGGACCATCAATGTCTTGACTGGCTTCAAGTTCATTGGTGAGCAGATTGGCCTGCTGGAAAAACAGGGCAAAGCCGCCAGCTACATCTTTGGCTTTGAGGAGAGCTACGGCTACCTGTCCGGCAGCTATGTTCGTGACAAGGACGGCGTCAACGGTGCCTACCTAATCTGCGAGATGTTCAGCTACTACGCCACCCAGGGCATTAGCCTCCTGGACAAACTGAACGAGCTGTATAAAACCTACGGCTACCGCCTGAACACTCTACACAGCTATGAGTTCGACGGCAGCGCTGGCTTTGCCAAGATGCAGGGCATCATGAAGACCTTCCATGAGGAAGTTGGCCCGGGCAAACAGGTGGATTCCTTTGCGGGTAAGAAAATTGAAAAGACCCTGGACTACAGCCAGGGTCTCGACGGTCTGCCCAAGTCAGATGTGCTCAAGTATCTGCTGGAGGGCAACTGCTCTGTGGTGGTCCGGCCCTCAGGCACCGAACCTAAGCTCAAAACCTATATCTCGGTGAGTGCGGAAAGCCGGGAAAAGGCTGAGGAAATGGAGAAAGAAGTTGTGAAGGGGCTGGAGAAGTTCCTGCACTAATGCAATAAAAACAGTCTCTAATATGCACATAAAGACTGAGATGCGGTGGTTATAGGTGGCTGCCACGTCTCGGTCTTTTTGATATTATTAGGGTCGGGAATGTGCAACCAAGTATAGTCGTAAGGTAACCGCTCCATAATCCCCCGACTGTAAAAAAGTACTGACCTGTGAGAAAATAAGAGAAAGTATCAAAAGTCTTAGAAATCTCAGAAGTCTCGCAGGTATCACCGCCGAAGTATAATAGCCCCATAGCGCCGAACAAAAATTGACCCACGCCTAAAAACCGGCTATCCTAAAAGTGTGTCGAATACTTTTAGGGAGGATAGTCGGATGATTAGGAGTGGGCTTATACTAATGATAAAAGATTTAGCAGGAAAAGGCAAGAGCGCTTATGCGATTGGGCAAGAAATTGGAATCTCCAAAAATACGGCCCGCAAATATATGGAGCAGGCGGATCGGCAGCATGGGCTAAAGGGCGTTTCCAAAGGGTCCAAGTTAGATCCTTACAAGCCGCAGTTGAATGAATGGATGGGACAAGGTATCTTCAATTGTGTTGTTCTGTTGGAACGACTGCGAGAACTTGGATATGACGGCGGAATGAGCATTTTAAAAGCATATGTTCATCCCTACCGGCCAGCCAAGGCAGCACCTGCCGTACGGCGATATGAAACGCCCAGCGGCAAGCAAGCGCAGATGGACTGGGGCATTTGTCAATATCTAGACCAAAATGAGAAGCTTCACAAAGTAGCAGTTTTTGTAATGATTCTGGGATATTCCCGCGCCAAATACATTGAATTCATAAAACGCTGTGACCTGCGCAGCATGGAACGCTGTATGTTAAATGCATTTCAGTATTTTGGAGGTGTTCCTAAAGAGGTCCTGACCGATAATATGAAAACTGTGGTCACAGGGCGTGAAGCGGGCAAGGTGATTTGGAACACACAGTTTTCTGATTTTGCCGTCGAGATGGGATTTGTTCCAAAGGTATGCCGGGTAAAAACGCCCCAGACAAAAGGCAAAGTAGAGCGTTTGGTGCGGTATGTAAAGGAGAATTTTTTCCCGGGCCGCAGCTTTGTAGACCTGGAAGATCTGAATCGCCAGGCGATTGCCTGGTGCAAATCAGTTGACTCAAGGCCTCATGGAACAACTTGCGAGATCCCTCTGCAAAAGCTGGAACAAGAAGAACTTTTCTCCTTACCTTCCCAGGAGATTCAGGACCGCTACCGCTGGGAAACGAGAACAGTTACAAGAGATGGACTTGTAAGCTTTGACGGCATCCGGTATGGTGTACCCTGGCAGTACAGCGGAAAGGAAGTACAGGTTCGAGCAGTGAAAGGGCAGCTGGAAATCTATTATGGAGAGATCCTTCTAGCCCAGCACCAGCTGCAGTACCATATGGGTAAAATTGTCTGGTTGCCCGGCCAATACAAGGGCCTGGCAGAGCGCAAAGGGATTGCCGCTCCTTATCCAGCAGCACGCCAACAGGACGTTCGTGTAGAAGTTCGTTCTCTGCATT
>NZ_NFHK01000062.1:0-12257 GCF_002161315.1 Faecalibacterium sp. An77 | reverse complement strand
ACATATAAGGAAATGCGTGGATTTCTTTCCCGATATAATCGAAAGCAGCGAAAACTTGCAGCGGGAGTTCCCCCAAAACCCAAGGGACGACCCAGGAAAGGCGAAGTCCGGGAGCCAAGTATTGCAGAATACAAATATGAGATCGAACGGCTGAAAATGGAAAATGAACTGCTGCGGGATTTTCTGCGGTCCACAGGAAGGAAGTGAGAGCAAAGGCGAAATATGCCGTGATTTACTGTCATCGGGAAAAGTATCTGATTTGCCGGATGTGCAAATTCTTTGGTGTTTCCCGGAGTGGGTATTACGCTTACATTCATAAGCTGAACCGTCCAGATCCAAACCAGGCAATCATAGACCGGATTGCCCAGCAGCAGAAAAGGTGCAAAAACACATACGGTTATCGCCGGATGCATCTGTGGCTGGACAAAAACGGTTGTTACAGGAATCCTAAAACTGTCCTCAGACTTATGAAAACAAACGGATTGCTGTCTGAAATACGCAGGCGCAGGCAGTGGAAGCAGCTGGGGCAGCAGATTCACAGATACGAGAATCTGCTGAATCGGGACTTTCATACAGAAAGACCTAACAGCAAATGGGTGACCGATATCTCTTATATCCATACAGAGCAAGGCGTCCTGTACCTGTCCATGATCCGGGATCTGTACGACAACAGCATTGTAGCTTACAAAACAGCAACATCCCAGACTGTCAACCTGGTGCTGGATACCATTCGCCTTGCTATGAAGAAAGAGAAAGTCGCTGGGGAGTTACAGCTCCACAGCGACCAGGGGTTTCAGTATACCTCACACGGATATTTTAAGCTGACTCAATCTTACGGCATTACGCCTTCCATGTCAAGACGCGGAAACTGCTATGACAACGCAATGGCCGAAAATTTTTTCGGTATCCTGAAAACAGAATGCATCTACCGCCAAAAGCTCAAGACATTTCAGCAGGCCAACGATCTGATCGACGAGTACATCCACTTTTACAACTATGAGCGGCTCCAGACAAAGACTGGCCTGGCTCCGCTCTCGCTTCGCCAGGCCAGTCTTTGATTCGTTTACTTCTACCCCTTGCAGGCCTCTTTTTTGTACTGTCCGCACAATATGGGGCGGTTCATTTCCCGGAGACCTCCCAGCCGTTTTCAATCGTATCCTGCCAGCTTTCGCCGCAGGTATTCTTCCAGATTGTCAAGCCCTACCGCCTGTACTTCCGGCAGCACTTTTTCCAGCACTGCGCCCTCCTGAATGAGCCGCCTTGTCCGGGCTTTTCGCTCCTTCACCCGATCCCGTGCCTGGGCTTCCTCCAAGCGGTGCTTTGCCTGCAACAGTTTCTTTTCTTCACTTGTCATAGATTTACCTCCGTTTCTGCCAGATCAGGTCATAGCCCAGCACATCAGCCAGCTCCACAACCTCCTTGTAGCGGATAGATTCCCGCTGGAGCTTGGCCGACAGGTTGGAAACGCTGTTCGACCAGCCGTATTCCTCATGGAGCCGGTCAACTACCTCCTGCATGGTGTATCCCGCCCGGACGATCTGTGCCTTAATCTCGTTGCGTACCGTCATCATAAAAAATCCTCCTAAATTTACTTGATAAAAAAGCGAAGCCGGTATGCCCTCTGGCATAACCGCTTCGCTGTGTCGTGAAAAATTCTCTCGTCAACAAATCCGTCCAGAATTGCCGGTGTGATGTCCTGTCCACAGGTCGCACCTTCCGACTTTTCTGTTTCGTGTGATTTGGCTTGAAACCGTGCAATTTCCCATGGTTCCATGCACCCGGTTCACCGGGGTGAGAAGCACTGTTTCGCAAAATGATTTCTTCCAACCGTCAAATACTTTTCGATTCCCACTTGCCTTGATTTAGCATGGGGATTTGATCGGTGATTCTGACTGGTATAGCCGTCGAATTGCTATAAAAGGGAGAACAACGGTCAATCAAAGCGTACGTACGTACAGCGTCCTCACAAACTCCACATCCTTCGCTTCCGGCTAAAGCCGAAAGCTCACTCGTTCCGTTGCTCGTCCTTTCCCCAACGGAACCGCTTTACAGGGTTCCGCTGGGGGCCCCAGTATTAACGCCGCCATTCCTCCGGCACATCTTCCGGTACGTACGTACGCATCGAATCACCGGAAAACACTGATATATGATTTCTCACTAATACCTCAATTCCCAGAAATCCACGCACCCGCCGTCCGGCTGCGTTGGTCACATTGTTGCAGTATTCCAGATTGTAGCGGCTCTGGCAGGCGATCAGGGCTTCGCTGAAGCTGCGTGGCTTCAGGGCAGGCAGGTTGTTTTCGGTGCAGTAAATCTGATATGCTTCATACAACTCTTTGGAGCTGGCGGACAGATCGGCTTTCAGGTGAACATACCCGTCAGAATCCAGAAAATCATAGACATTGTTGTTGTCCCGTTTGACTGCTTCCCGGTTTTCTCTGGTGCGGTCACTTTCGGTGAACTTGAAGTTGTTTGCGGCCAGCCGCTGCAATCCCTCAAAAGCCCAGAGCAGGATGCCCTCCACCTCGGCTTTCATCTTCTCGGCAAGGTCGGGATCATCCATACGGCCAGCAGGCTTTTCTTTTGTAGTCAACACCAGCTGGCGGCGGTAAAATCCGTCGCTCCGGTCAAACAGCGCCTGCAAATCTCCGTTGGAGAAGGCCAGCAGCCGGGCGCACATCCATCCCTGATAGCTCTGCTTGCCCTTGCGCTCCAAATCCATCTTGCCCTGGGCGGTCACGATGGACTTTACATAGTTGGTTTGTCGCAAGGCTTCCATTCGCATATCGTCATCCACGCACAGGAGGATATGCTCCAAATCGGCACGAGCAAACCGGTTCTCCGATATTTTCCCGATGCTGCCGTCCTTCATGTTGGAACCGAACAAAGTTCCCAGCACAGCGCCGATCTGTGACTTGCCTTCGCCGCCGCTGCCCTTAATGACCATTATCCGCTGCCCCTTGTTGCTGGGAATCAGGCAATAGCCGATATATTCCTGCAAGGTGGGGATGTCCTCCGGGTAGAGCAGGCCATCCAGAAATTGCAGCCAGAGAACAGGTTTCGGGGCATTGGAGTTGTAGGCCACGTGGAAACGATTGCGGACAATTTTTGGCTTTCTCTCCACAAAGGTCCCGTCCAGAAAGAGTGTCCCGTTGGAAAGATGAATCCGATCCGGCTCTGGGGGAAAATCCTCCACCAGCGCCGCCAGTTTCATCAGCTCCACAATGTTGCTGATTTTGCGGGGAATGTTGCTGACCGCACAGCATTTCAGCTCCTCAAAAATTTCTCCTCGCAGGGGTAGTTCGTCTGTCACACGGCCTTCGGGCGTGAAAAAAGCCCCGTTTGTGAAGATAATCTTGTGCGTCTGCAAGAACTCCTCACAAAACAGGACTTCGTTGATGCTTTTGCCATCGAACCAGACGGGCATCCCGTCAAGCTGCGTTTTGTTTTTCGTAGGCACCGTCCTCCTTTTTCAGTCTGTCCAGCCGTTCCTCCAAACCGGCAATCATGCCATCCTTGTTCAGCATTTCCACGATTTTCACCCGCTGTTCCAACTCGGCGGCAATGAGCAAATCCGCCAGATACTCCACATAGTCCAACATCTGACAGGCTTCCACAAACCGGTCATCTAAAATATCCTCCGGCGTTTTCGGTGCGTACTGCACCTTCCAGCGTTCCAGAAGATGCAGATAATCGCACAATACCCGCAGGCAGCGCACTTCCTCCTGCCGGTATACTTTCAGCAGGGGACGCTCCGGTTTAGGCAGAGAGATTGCTGCTGGTGGCTTGTCCGGGTCAATCCCGAAGTCATGAGCCAGCTTTTTAGCCGCCTCGTAGCTGCTCAGACCAAACAACATCGCCACAAGGTCGATCACGTCGCCGGTAGCTCCACAGCCAAAACAGTAAAAATACCGTTCGTTCAGCTTCATGCTGGGGTGTCGGTCCTCATGGAACGGACAGCTGCACATCCCGTTTCGGTTGACTTGCAGCCCATAGTGTTCCGCCGCATCCGGCACACAAATATTCTGTTTTACCAGTTCAAAGAGTGTCATGAAAATCCCTCCGTTTCAGGGCATAAAAAAGCGGCCTGCCCAGTTTGTTGGGGCAGGCCGCAGTCTTTATGCAGTTTGTGATGTTTCCATTTCCTTGGCTTTCCGCTTTTCCTGCCGGTAGAATTTCTCCCGGCAGGCGGGTTTGCAAAATTTAGCGTTGGGGCGGACAGACTGGAACGGCTCTCCGCAGCACTGGCATACCAGCTGGTACGGTTCACCCGGAACGATGAGCCCCTCGGCAATCTTCTGTTTGCGCTCCTTCTGGCGCAGATACTTTTCATGGTCACGGATGCGCTTCTGGCGGCGCTTTTCCTCCGCAGCCAGTTCTTCCTCGGTGGGTTCGGGCATGGGCACTTCAAACTTCCCGATAAAGTTCAGATAAATCTCGATTTCCTGCACCCGTTCCCCGGTGCTTCTATCCGGGGCATGGACCAGAATTTTCTCCACAAATTCATGGAGCATGGGGGCGGTCAGCTCGGAAAAATCCGTGTACTTTTTTGCCAGGGCCAGGAACTTGTCGGCACGGTCGGTGTCCTCGTTGAACTGGTCAAGGCTGGCCTGATCGCTGGCAAGGGTCTGTTCCAGTTCGTCCTGCTCCTTCTCATATTCAGCGGACAGCATCTCGAACCGCTTTTCCTCCAGTTTGCCCATCGCATAGGTTTCGTACAGCTTTTTAATGAGCACATCCAGCTCGGCGCTGCGTTTGCGCTCCTTGGCGACCTTGCGTTTCAGCTCCTTGGCCGCTTCCTGCTGGCGAACCTGTGATATGCTGCGAACCTTCTGAATGAATTCCTCCTTGTTCTGGATGGCATAGCTGGCGGTGGAGCGGATGGTTTCCAGAATCAGGGCGTTCAGGGCTTTGGTGCTGACGGTGTGGGAAAAACACATCTGGGTTTCACGCTCAAAGGTCAGGGTATAGGTGGAGCAGTTATAGAAGTCGGTTCCATACTCCCGCCCGTCCTTTTTGCGTTTGCCCCGGTGGTTATACATCTTGGCTCCGCAGTCGGCACAGAACACAAGGCCGGTCAGGGGATTGGCGACGCCGGTGGTATCCGTCCGGCGCACCGTCCGCTTCACCTGCTGAGCCAGCTGCCAGGTTTCCGGGTCAACGATGGCTTCATGGGTATTTTCAAAAATCAGCCAGTCGGACGGGTCATTTTTTACCCGCTTATCCCGGTAAGACTTCTTGGAAGAACGGAAATTGACGGTGTGCCCCATATACTCCGGCTTGGTCAGCATGGAGCTGACCGTGAAGCCGTACCAGTCATAGGGACGGCTGGTGTCCACAGTATTCTTCCGGCTGCCTCTGCCGTTGCGGGCCAGATAATAGGCGGGGCACTCCACCTTTTCCTGTGTGAGTATCTTGGCGATCTCATGGGGGCCGTGCCCCTCCACCGCAAGCCGGAAGATCCGCCGCACCACGGCAGCGGCTTCCTCGTCCACCAGCCAGTGGTCCTTGTCCGACCGGTCTTTTTTGTAGCCATAGATGGCGTTGTTGGTGGTGGGCTTGCCCGCCTTGCCCTTCACCCGGTAGGCCGCCGCCACCTTTTTGGACTGGTCACGCAGATACCATTCGTTCATGATATTGAGAAAGGGTGCAAACTCGCCGCTGTCCTGTTCCTCGCTGTCAATGTTATTGGCGACAGCAACAAAATGAACCCCATTCTGTCGGAACATTACCTCGGTGTAAAAGCCGGTTTGCAAGTAGTTTCTGCCAATCCGACTTAGGTCCTTACACAGCAGATGGGCCACCTTTCCCGCCTCGATGTCCGCCACAAGGCGTTTCCATGCGGGACGGTCAAAGTTGCCGCCGGACCACCCATCGTCTGTGTAGTGGACGATATTGGTGTAGCCCCGCTGTGCTGCATAGCTTTCGAGATAACGTTTCTGGTTCAGAATGGAGTTCGAGTCGCCCGTGAGGTCATCGTCACGGGACAGGCGCTCATAGAGCGCAGTGATTTTTTCTTCCGTCTGTCTGTTTGCCATATCAGGCGCTCCTTTCAGACGGACGGCTCATTTGTGGCAGTTCCATTATACCACATTCCGGCTGGTTTGCCAGCCCGTCATTGCGGATCAGCCGCAGAATTTTATCTTCCATCGTTTCCTCGGCGGTTTCGCTGAGGTAGACACGAACTTTATAGGTGGTGTTGCCAATGTGCCGGGTCAGAAACACGGCATTTTTATCTGCCATAGAACCTCTCTTTCTTGCGCTTTCGGCGCATCCGGTGTATACTGTTGTTATAGTTCCGTTGTTTGTAACCCGCGATTGTGTTACTTCCTTTTTGTGTCAAGCCTGAACATGGCGAGTGCCCCCCTTTCTCCTGCGTGAATGAGAAAACGTAACCTAAGTAACTTGTTTTTAGATTACTCTTTCACTAATGGGAGAAATCCGGGGTGCAAAACGGAACCATTTTTGAAAAATCGCAAAATATTTTTTGAAAAGAGGTGGGGTCATGGCGTATCTGTCTGATGACGAGCTTCTGGATACCGAGGTTGGCTTCACCGGATGGGACGATGGGACAGACGCTGGAGAAGCGGAAACGCTGGAACAGGCGCTTGCAGAAGAACGTCTGGCCGAGCTGGAAAACGAGCTGGAGCAGGACGAGCATCCCATCGACTACGAAGCGGAGCTGGAGGACGAGGAAGAAGAAGCCGCCCCGGTCAGTGATAAGCGGCTGAAACGGGAGATGCGGGCTGAGGCCATACGGCGGCTGGAGGAAGCGGCCCGCACCGAAAAGGATTTCCGGGCCGTGGTGGAGGAATGGAACAAGCTGGACCGGAACCGGGAGCGCCGGGAACGAGACCACGAAAACCTTCGTGGGGATGTGCCGCTGGAATATCAGGCGGTGCCGGAACCGAAGCTCATTCCCCGCTGGATGAACAATCCCGCATACCGGCAGCTGATGGCCGGAAACTTTCTGGACATCCTGTTTGACTGCCCCTATGAGATGCACAACCTGACCGCCGATGCCTTTGTTTCCCGCATGGTGGAGGAACTGAGCGAGGAACACAAGGAAGTTCTATATTTTCTCTCTTTGCGGCTGTACAGCACCACCCGGCTTGCCGCTGTGCGTGGGCAGTCTGACCGCAACATCCGCAAGCTGCGGAAAACCATCCACAAGAAATTGCAGCGCCAGATGTATGACCATATGTGCGGCAAACAGGAGCATGGCGGCAGCTTGACCTTGCGGGAACGCCAGTTTTTGGAGGAATACTCGAAAATCGCAAGGAAACAGGGCAAGGATGCCGTGATCCGGCGGGAGAACAAGTCCAAGCGCAGAAAAAAGAAAAACCGCCCCTGATAATTGGGACGATTAAGGAGAAAGGGCGTGTATGATGAAAAATTCATTTGAACAGTCCCGTTCCCATTGGGTGCGGTACGATCACTATGAGCTGAAAACAGCGGAAGATGGCAAGCGGTATATCACCCCCGGCAAGAGCGCAAAGCCGGATGTCTACAATCCGCTGAAAGAGGTCCCTGGCATTGTGCTGGATGCCCTGAATGTGGGGATGCTGATGATGGGACGCAAGCCGGAAGCAGAAGTGGAAAAGGCGGTGATGGAGTTCGTTACCCGGTACGGCCTGCTGGGGCTGATGACCGCCCTGCCCACCACGCCGTCCTTTATGGACTATGAGGCGGTATACCTGCCCAAAAACCACTTCATTAAGGAAGAATCCATGGCGACAGACAAATACCTGTCCCTGTTTTATCCTTTTGACCAGCTGGACTTGGTGAAGAAAGGCATAGAATCCACGTGGAATGTGTCCGGTGACCGGACCATGATTGCACTGACCATGACCTTTATGGACGAGCCAATGGCGAAGAACATGAGCTTTCAGCGGGAATATGCGGAACCCTATGGCTGGGTTGCCCAGCAGCTTAAGGACTGGGCTTTTACGCTGACCACGGCCATTTTGTACTACAATGACTATGATTCCATCGACGAGGACGCACGGGGGCTGTATCGCAAGGCCATGGCTGCGTTCGGCGGGATCGCCCCCAGCTACCACATTGAGCTGCTGGATAAGCCCACCATCTATTGGGATTTCCATTCGCTGCTGCTGGGCATCCAGATGATGTTCAGCTTCATGCTGGTGGACGGCGACCAGCCCCTGCGCCTGTGTAAGCACTGCCAGAAGGTGTTCCTGGGCAGCCGATCCAACGCTGCCTTTTGCAGCCCACGGTGCAAGAACCAGTACAATGTCTACAAGAGCCGTTCTAAAAAGGGCGGAGATGAGGAGGAATGATACGCTATGGAAATTCTGAAACTCAGGGAACACAGCGAACTGGCATCGGAAGCCGCAGAGTGGTTTCATTCCAAGTGGGATATTCCAGTTGAAGAATATGCGGGAAGCATACAGGAGTGCTTGACGGGCAAAAGCATTGTTCCGCAGTGGTATGTTGCAGTCGAGAATCAGCAGATTATTGGTGGTATTGGGGTCATCGAAAACGATTTTCATAACCGCAAGGATTTGACGCCAAATGTCTGCGCGGTATATGTTGAGGAAAACTACCGTTGTCAGGGAATTGCAGGAAAGCTGCTGGAATATGTTTGTGAGGATATGCGTTCATTTGGCCTGGAAACCTTATATCTCATTACAGACCACACAGGCTTCTATGAGCGCTACGGATGGAAGTTCCTGTGTATGGCGCAGGGCGATGGTGAGGTAGATTTGTCGAGGATGTATGTTTATGATTTGAAATAGAAACGGTTATCGTTAAAAATTAGACATTTGGAGAGACCCGATAAATCATTTTGCGTTCGATTGGAGCGGCATTTATTGGAATCCAGAATTTGAAAATAAAGTAAACACCAAAGGGAGCTGCATGGATAATAGAAATGGAGATTATATATAAAAACTTACAAGAGAATGAGATAAGCCGAGAGCTATTTAGACATTTTGTACGGCATCAAACTGTTGTTAAATGTAGGCGAAAAGAAAACGGAAAATGGATTATCAAAGATGATCCGTTTATTGACGATTGGAGCGAAGCGGATTATAAATTCCTGGTTTCCTGCTTGAGAAACACAGCAGCAACAGGTGGATTGGTATATGCTGCTTTCTGCGAAGGGGTGTTGAAAGGTTTCGTGTCAGTTGAACCGAAACTTTTTGGGGGAAATCACAGATACCTTGACCTCTCAAGTATCCATGTGTCAGAGGATATGCGAGGAAAAGGGGTTGGCACTGCACTGTTTCGAGCAGCGAAAGAATGGGCAAAGGCACATGGAGCAAAAAAGTTGTACATCTCAGCCCATTCAGCCGTTGAAAGCCAGGCATTCTATCACAAAATGGGCTGTGCAGAGGCGGCTGTCTACAATCAGTCTCATGTAGAAACCGAGCCGTATGACTGCCAGTTGGAATGTAAAGTATGTGAGGATGACAGTTGATGAAAATAAGCAAAATTGAGGATAATAAAAAGAGATACATGAGCCTGCTTTTTCTTGCGGACGAGCAGGAAGATATGATCGACCGGTATCTTGAAAAAGGTACGATGTATGTTTTGGAGGAAAATGGCGTAAAAGCGGAATGTGTTGTTACTGACGAAGGCAGCAAAGTTCTTGAAATCAAGAATATTGCTGTTCTGCCGGAATGCCAGCGCATGGGCTACGGAAAACGGATGATTGAGTTTATTGAGCAGACATACCGTGATAATTTTCGTATTCTTCGTGTGGGGACGGGTGACAGTCAGCTGACGCTCCCTTTTTATAAGAAATGCGGTTTTATAGAAAGCCATCGTATCAAAAACTTTTTCACGGACAATTATGATCATCCTATCTTTGAATGCGGCGTTCAGCTTATTGATATGGTATATTTGGAAAAGAACTTACTATGGGAATCCAATACGATTCATCGAAAGAAGTAAATGGAATACCTGGCATTTTGTAAATGAATTACAAAATACAATCCAAACTTACCAAAACGATATGGAGGTGACGAGGAATGAGCGAGGAACAGGGGCTGACCCCGTATGAAACCAGAGAAATCCTCTTTTACAAGACCGAAAACGGAGAGGTGCGGGTGGAAATCCTGCTCTTTCAGGAAAATCTCTGGCTGACGCAGGCAAAAATGGCAGAGCTGTTCGAGGTGCAGAAAGCGGCCATTTCCAAGCATCTGAAAAAAATCTTTGAATCCGGCGAACTGAGCGAGGATTCAGTTGTTTCCAAAATGGAAACAACTGCGGTGGACGGGAAACGGTATCAGACCAATTATTATAATCTGGACGCCATCATCGCTGTGGGGTATCGAGTGAACTCCAAAAAGGCGACCATGTTCCGCATTTGGGCAAACCGGGTGTTGAAAGAGTTCATCATCAAGGGTTATGTGATGGATGACGCACGGCTGCGGGAGCCGGAAAACTTTTTCGGCAAGGATTATTTCGAGGAACAACTGGAGCGTATCCGGGACATCCGGGCCAGCGAGAGAAGGTTCTACCAGAAAATCACGGACATCTATTCCCAGTGCAGCGCTGACTACGATGTGGAAAGCCCCATCACAAAGGAGTTTTTCGCAACGGTGCAGAATAAGCTCCACTATGCGGTCACCCATCATACCGCCGCTGAGATCGTATACGGCCGTGCCGACAGCACCAAGCCCAACATGGGGCTGACCACATGGAAAAACGCCCCCAAAGGCCGCATCCGCAAATCGGATGTCACCGTTGCTAAAAACTATCTGAACGAAACGGAAATGCGTAACCTGAACGAGATTGTCACCATGTACCTGGACTATGCGGAACGGCAGGCCCGCCGTGGAAATGTCATGTATATGGCCGATTGGGTCAAGCGGCTTGACGCATTTTTACAGTTCAACGAGGAAGATATTCTGCATGATAAGGGCAAGGTGACCGCCGCCATTGCCAAAGCCTTTGCCGAGAAAGAGTTTGAAAAGTTCCGGGTTTTGCAGGATCGGACCTATCAGAGCGACTTTGACCGGCTGCTTGCGGAAACTTCGGATGCCCTGACAGAATAACCATATACACAGAAAGCCCACGCCTCCGGTTCTCTTTCCGGCTGCGTGGGCTTTTTCGGCCATCGCCTATTTCTTGTTTTGCAGCTGTTCATGGGCTTCCTGCTGGACGATCAGCCCCGCTGAAAAGCCATACTTGAAATGGCTCTCACTTTCCTCGCACTGAGCGATAGCGTTCTGCGCCCGGAGTTCTTCCACCAGAGCATAGTCCTCTTTGCTGAGCCGCTGGGATAACTGCTCCATCAACGCCGCACAGGTTTGGACTGCCTTGCGGTATTCCGGGGACGTGGGCACTACCGTTTCACAGGGATAAAACTCCCCGTTATACATGGCTTCCAAAATCATTGCGTTCCCTCCCTCAGCAGTAGACTAGCTCAGCTAGGACAATTTCCTCGGCTCTGTTGTGGATAGAGTTCATGGAGCGCACCCATGCCATCTGGTCGGCATATTTCAGGGCTTCTGTGACGCCCTCTTGCTGCATCATGGCTTTTTCGATAATTTCCAGCCGCTTCCGACAGGCGATGTCGATTTCCTCCAAATGGGGAAACAGTTTTTCAGTGACAATGAGATCGGTATACAGAATGGGCCGGTGTTCTTTTAAGTAGGCACGGCGCAACCGGCCATATTTCCCGATATGGTACTCTTTGGTGTCCAATAACACAAGGTCAGGAATGAGATAATCGCCGCATTTGGTGTAAGTCAGTTCCATACAAGACTCCTTTCGTGGGAATGTGGTTGACAGTTACGGTAGGTTTGAGGGCATCCCTCCTTTATCATAACTGTCTTTTCATTCGCCACAAATGAGCCGCCAGTCATGATGTAATGTTTTTTGGCGTAATCCACCCTCTATACATTACATCATGGTTTGAGATCGAGTTGGATTCGCCTTGCAGCTCATCGTCGTGGCTCAGGCGTTCGTAGAGCGCAGGATAGCGTTCGGATTTCCTTGCCACTAGGATCACGCTCCTTTCATCGTTGAATCGTCCATTTTAACATCTTCCAAACCGGTTTGAATCAAGCGATATTAAAATTCTGTCTGCATTCTATAACACCCGCAGCCAACTTATAAAGACGGTATTGCCGCACCGCAAAGTGGTTCGGCTGCCGCTCTCCCAACTTTTCAAACATGATATCCACCGGGTTCTGATACTCCTCGTCATCCTCCCGGACCTCCATCACATTCAAAAATTCCAGCAGCGTGGCGAAGTTTTGTTCTTCTTCCGGGGCCTCATAGTG
>NZ_NFHK01000061.1:0-12421 GCF_002161315.1 Faecalibacterium sp. An77 | reverse complement strand
TCTCGTGTTCCTGAATGTGGCTGTATTTTCTGGGCATAGCAAAGACCTCCTGTAGTAGTTTTATTCTACCACAGGAGGCCTTCTTTTTTCACTGTCTACTTTTACTGGAGCAGTTCAAGGTCACCGGGCAGCTTTTTTGTCTGAAAGTGTTACGGCTGGGCGTCACCCGACAGCAGTGCACCCATCCGGGCCATGTCCATGGCGGGCATCACAAAATCGGCGTCGGGCAGGGGCTCCTTGGGGGAAATATTGGAGCGAACGTACAGGGTGGCCAGCCCCGCGGCTTTGGCCCCTGCAATGTCGCAGGCGGCGTCGTTGCCGATCATGATGGAGCGGGCAGGGTCCAGATGGTGCTCTTTCAGCGGCAGCTCAAAGAAACGGAGATCGGGCTTTTTGCATCCGCAGGACGAGGAGAGATACACCGCGTCAAAGACCTTGTCCAGCCCCAGGGCCCGCATCTCGTAGGCGGTAAAGATGGCCTGGGCGTTGGACAGCAGGTAGAGCTTGGCGCCCCTTTCCCGCAGCATCCGGAGCATCTCCAGGGTGCCGTCGTACAGACGGAGGTACTCGGTGGTCATGGCGCGGAAGAACTGGCCGGCATGAACGGCCAGGTCTTTGCTGACATTGGCGCCCTTTTCGGTGAAAAGCACCAGAAAAACCTCCTCGATCTCGATTTCGGGGAAGGCCTCGTGGCTGTCCCGGCGCAGGCCGCGGCAGTTGGCGGTCCGCTCTTGGGTCAGACGGTTGTAGGCGGCCTGCAGCTCGTCGGGGGTATACACCGCGCCGTAATAGCTGTAGAACCGGGCCAGAGCCGCCCAGGCCTCGGGCTTATCCTCGTCGGTGTGAATGTCCACCAGGGTTCCGTACAGGTCGAAAATGTAATTCTCATAGGGAAGCGCGCGCATACAATCAATAACCTCCTGCACCTCAAGATTCACACATCGAAAAAATGGTAGCACACCGCCCGGAAAATGTCAATTTGAGGAGCCGGAAAGGGCGGCATCCTGTGCAGTTTCCTGCGCCCAGCGGTCCCACCGGCTCTGGATCACCTGGGCCATGGCCTGGTAGTAGGCCTCATCGTAGGGGACAAAGAGATAGGCCTCGTTCTGGAACTCCTCCGACACATAGCGCTCGGGGCCGAAATAATCCAGGGCGTGGGCGTCGATGTCCTCGGGATAGCTGGGGTCCTCGCCGGCGTAATAGAAGGCACTGAAAGCCGCCCCCTCGGGGCTGAAGAAGTTCAACAGCAGCTGTCCGGCCAGCTTGTCCCGGATGAAGCCGCGCAGGTCGGTGTGGGCGGGGTCCTCCCGGAGGCGGTGGATGACGGCGGCATAGTCCTCGGCGAAAACGGTGGACATCAAGCCGTGTTCGATGCACCAGCGCAGGTAGATGGCCATGTGATTGAATACGGCGGTTTCATCCACCAAAAGGGCCTTTTCATGAATGCTTTCCAGGTGCATCTGGGCGTCGTCCAGGACCGGATGATCCCAGGTGGGAGGATCGACGGTGGTGGCGTCGGGCCGGGCGGGGTCCACCACAAAGCTGACCCAGTCCATCCGGTTCAGCAGGGTGTCGGCGTCGTGGGCCAGCTTGTAGTTCAGCTCACTGCGGTAGAGGGGAATCACCTGGTAGAAATTCACCGTTTCGCCGCCGGGCAGAGTGCACCGTTCCTGACCGTCCTCCAGCTGGGGCGGGGCGACCAGAATGGCGGCGCACAGGTCGGTGCCGGGGGCAAAGGGTTCCTGATTGTCGGTGGTGTGGCCCCAGCCCAGCCAGGTATCCTCCGAGATGGGCAGCCGGGCCAGGGATTTCAGCAGCCGCACCGGCCAGTACCACCGCTCCTCCCGGAGGGAGGCGGGGTCCAGTTTCCACTCCGGGGGCAGGCAGATGGCCAGCTCGGCCCGTTCCAGATGATAGGCGGCCAGCTCCCGGGGAATGTTCATCCGGCAGGCGCCCATCCCCATGGTGACCAGGGTCCAGTAGGGCCGGTCCTCGGTGGGGGGCACCATGCACAGGTCGATGTGAATGTCGGGGGACTCAGCCTCGTGGAGCACGTTCTCAAAGGCGCCGAAGCTGGCGGCGATGTGGTTCTCTACTGCCCGCATCTGTTCCTCGGTGTAGCAGAGGGGAGCGGTGTCCGGCTCGCTGTCCTTTTCGCTGTCGGGGCGGGCGGTCAGGTTGCCGTCGTTGTCCAGCCACACCTGGAAATAGGGAGCGTCCTTGCGGTTGGTCTTGTAAATCAGGCTCACCTGCCGTCCCAGACTGAACAGAACCCGCTGCAGGGTGCCGGTCTCGTCCAGGGAAGCCTGCCGGGTCAGCCAGCGGCCGCTGTCCAGACGCTGTTTCTGGGTCCGCAGCCATGCAGGGTCCAGCTTGGAGAGGGCAGCCTCGTTCATTGCAAACACCAGCTCCACCGGGTGGCCCTTGACCGGGTAATGGAAGCTGCAATAGGGCGCGTCCTTTTCGTAGTCGTCGGGGTCAGGCCGGAAGATGGCGTGGAACTGGGCCAGACCCTTGGGATTGGTGGTGATGCAGGAGATGGAGCGGAGTTTTTCGTCGGCTTCCGCGTCGGTGCCTTCCTGCAGGACGCCGTCGGCGCCGGGGTCGATCCAGTGATACTCCATCTGTTCCAGGCTGGCTCCGGCCTGAATTTCCTCCCGCAGGGTCAGGAATTCATAATCTCCGGGCACCCGTTCCAGGCCCTGGCGAACGGCTTCCAGCGCACCGGCTTTGTCGCCGAAGTGGGCCCGCAGCTTGGCCGCCTGAAGCCAGGTCCAGGGATAGTCGGGCTCCTCCCGCAGGCCGGCCTCGGCGTACTGGCGGGCCTCCTCCAGGCGGCCGCAGTAGGTCAGAGCGCAGGAATAGCGGTAGTACCAGGTGCCGCAGCCGGCGGCGTTGACCTCAGAAGCCGGCATCCACTGGGCAGCCCGGTAATAGTATTCGTATTCGCCGATGTTGTTGCAGGCGTAGGCGTACCAGAGGGCAATCTGCAAATCCTGCTCCGCCTGCCGCTGGGTGAACCGCCCGGCCTCAATGCCGTCCTGGATGAAATCTTGCAGGTAGCCCAGCATCTTGTAAAAATAGCCGGTGGTGGCCTCGCAGCAGGCTTCCAGTGCCTGGATGTCCTGGCGGCTCAGGAGAGAGCCGGTCTCGGGGTCCAGGGCGGAGCCGTCATCCCGGGTGAACAGGCGGATGGTGGAGACGTTCCGCCGGAAGCTGTGGAAATTGGCCCAGGCGGGGTTGCTGGACGCAAAGAAAGCTTTGGCGGCGTCCAGAACGGCGGGCAGATCCCAGGCCACAAAGTCCAGATACCCGCAGTGGATGCCCGCTGCGTCTCCGGTCAGGGTCAAGGCGTCGGGGCCGGCCTGCTCGGTCAGAGCTTCTTTCAGAGCGTCCCGGAACTCGAAAAACTGCCGGGTGCGCTCATCGGGCTGGGCGCTGTCCAGAGGCCAGCAGAAAAAGCCGGCGGCGATGCCCTGACGGTGATAGTCGTCCATCGCACGGTCATCCTCTTCCAGATAACCCATCAGAAGGGGCGGGCAGTTGGTGGAGCCGGCAATCACATCCATCCGCCAGTCGGCGTCGGGGTCCGGTTCAGGGTCAAAGTGATAGCTGCTGTAGCCTTCGATGCAGGTCTTGGGGTCGGCGGAGAGGTCCAGGCCCATCTCCCGCAGAGCGGCGGGCAGCTGGTCCAGAGAGACGGCTGCTCCATCCATGGGGGCGTCCACCACCTGGAAGGAGCCCACCAGCCGGATGCTGGCCACTTCGCCCAGAATCTGGTCGGTGAGGACCGAGAGCATCCACCAGGCGTGGTTTTCATCCTGCTGCAGCAGGGGCAGAAGTTTTTCGCAGTAGAGGGTCAGGCCCACGCTTGGGTCGCTGTCCTCGCCCAGCTGCTCCACCCAGACTTGAACCTCCGCCGGGGCAATCTCCCAGCTCTCCGAGACCATCACAAAGCCGGGTTCCGGCTGGCGGCCCGCCAGAATTTCCCACCGGTCCAGAACTTCGGCGGGCGCGTGGCGCTTGAAATAATCCACGGCAAACAGCCGGGGGCGGCTGCCCTCGGGGGTGAGCATCAACAAATAATTTTCCTGGGTGCGGCCCAGGGCGAACGGGGTGTTTTCCAGAGCAGGGGAGAGAAGCTCCCCGCACAGGGCCACGGCCTGGCGGCTGCTTTCTTCGTCCCCGGCGTCCAGGAGACGGCGCAGCTGCTCCTCACCCTGGGCAAAGGTTTCCCAGGCGGCTGCCGTCCGCTCCCGGAAGGTTTTCTGGAACCGGGGCAGGGCCAGACGGCTGCGGCAGTCCTGCATGAAGCTCTGAATGTCCGCGGCTGTGTTGACGTCGGGGCTGTCGCCGGGGTGGAGTTCCAGGGCGCGGGTGAAATACCGCAGGGCCGGGCCCTCCTCGTCCAGATAATAGTAGGCGTAGCCCAGCCGGAAATTCCAGCTGTAGGTGTCCTGCAGCGCATCGGCATGCGCTTCCATCAGCCGGATGGCCCAGCGGAGCAGGGCCTGGCCTTCGGGAGTCTGGGGATCGGCCAGGTTGTTGCAGGCCCGGGCCAGCTCCATGTCGGTGGCGGCGGTCCGTTCCTCCGGGGGCAGGGCTTCGAGGGCATCGAAAATCTTCTGGTGTTGGTCATGGGTGTGCCAGATCTGGCATTGTTCCAGCAAAGTCATGGGGTGCCTCCTTGGTGTCCAATAGAAAAAAGCCCGCAGAAAGTCCGCCGCGGCCCGGCGGGGGCGCGGTGATCTGGGGCTTGAATGGTACAGAAAATCAGTGCAGCGGTTTCAGGTTTGTGCATAGGAGTCCTCGTGGGTTGAAACCAAATCCGGGAATACTCTCATTGTAGCACAGATGACCCGAAACCGGAACGAGTTTGTTGTACTTTTTGCAGAAGAAATTGAACTTTTTCCATCTATTGTGCCCTTTGGGCCCGGAACGTTTTACATCCGGGGGAAAGTGTGGTATCTTTACGGGGAAAACGGCGGCGGGCCGCCGCCCCAACACTGCACAGCGGAGGTATGCGAGATGGAACACATGGCATGGAAAGGCTGGATCAAGCCCGGCTGCAAAGAGGAATACCAGCGCCGTCACCAGGAGATCTGGCCCGAGATGGTGGAGGTGCTGAAAGCAGCGGGCATCTGCAATTACAGCATCTTCTATGTGAACGACGAGCTGTTCGGCTATTATGAATGCGAAAAGGGCGTGGCCTACGCCGAAAAGGTCCAGGCCGAGAGCCCGGTGGTGGACCGGTGGAACGAATACATGAAGGATATTCTGGAGCTGGAGATGGACCCGGTCACCGGCGCCCAGCCCAAGCTGGAGCAGGTGTTCCGTCTGGAATGAGACGGCCCCGCCCCGCTCTGGGAAAGGTTTGTGAAACTGCACAGGGAGCGGGTTTGCGTATTGACAAACCGTCCAAAAACCGCTATATTTATTTTCAACTAAATGCGATGAGGGAGAGTGCGCGCTGCATCCACCCTTCCAGAGAGCCGGGCCAGGTGAAAGCCGGCAGGGCAGGGCGGCGCGCTGTCACTCCGGAGCAGGAGCGGTGAAAGGCAAGCGTCCTGTCAGCCGCCCCCGGTCTGCCCCACGTTACCGGGGCGTCAAGAGGCGTGCGGCCCCGAGGGCCGGGCGCAATTTGGGTGGTACCGCGGCTCGAAATGTTCAGCCGTCCCATGGAATTTCCGTGGGGCGGCTTTTTTGTCCCCCACCGACACAGACAGGAGGATTTTGCCCATGAAGGAACTCGCAAAGCAATACGATCCCAGCCAGGTGGAGGACCGAATCTACCAGTTCTGGCAGGACGGCGGCTATTTCCACACCAAGGCCGACCCCGACAAGAAGCCCTATACCATTGTGATGCCGCCCCCCAACGTCACCGGCCAGCTGCACATGGGTCACGCCGTGGACAACACCATGCAGGACATCCTGATCCGCACCAAGCGGATGCAGGGCTATGCTGCCCTGTGGGTGCCCGGCACTGACCACGCATCCATCGCCACCGAGGCCAAGGTGGTGGAGGCCATGGCCAAGGAAGGCCTGACCAAAGAGGACCTGGGCCGCGACGGCTTCCTGGAGCGGGCCTGGGACTGGAAAAACCGCTACGGCAGCCGCATTGTCAGCCAGCTGAAAAAGCTGGGCAGCAGCTGCGACTGGCAGCGGGAGCGCTTCACCATGGACGACGGCTGCTCGGAGGCCGTGCGTGAGGTCTTTGTCCGGCTTTACAACGAGGGCCTGATCTACCGCGGCAACCGGATGGTCAACTGGTGCCCCCACTGCAATACCTCCATTTCGGACGCCGAGGTGGAGTACACCGAGCAGGACGGCCATTTCTGGCACCTGCTGTACCCGGTCAAGGAGACCGGCGAGATGCTGGAGCTGGCCACCACCCGTCCCGAGACCATGCTGGGCGATACCGCCGTGGCCATCAACCCCGAAGATCCCCGCTATGCCCATCTCCACGGCTGCCATGTGGTGCTGCCCCTGCTGAACAAGGAGATTCCCATTGTCTGCGACGAGCACGCCGACATGACCAAGGGCACCGGCGTGGTAAAGATCACCCCCGCCCACGACCCTAACGACTTTGAGGTGGGCCTGCGTCACAGCCTGCCCATTGTGCGGGTGTTCACCTACGACGGCCATATGACAGGCGCCGCCGACAAGGCTGCCGCCGACGCCCTCTTTGCCGCCGGCAAGAACACCGTCAACGAGCCCCGGGTGCTGGACTGCGGCAAGTATGCCGGCATGACCACCATGGAGGCCCGCAAGGCCATCCTGGCCGACCTGGAGGCCGGCGGATACCTGAAAGAGGTGGAGCCCCTGCGCCATGAGGTGGGCACCTGCTACCGCTGCCACACCACCATCGAGCCCATGGTCTCCAAGCAGTGGTTTGTCCGGATGGAGCCCCTGGCCAAGCCGGCCATCGAGTCGGTGGAGAAGGGCGAGATCCGCTTTGTCCCCGAGCGCTTCACCAAGAACTATATGAACTGGATGAAGAACACCCGTGACTGGTGCATCAGCCGCCAGCTGTGGTGGGGCCATCAGATTCCTGCATGGTACTGCGACGAGTGCGGCGAGACCATCGTGGCCAAGGAAGCGCCCGCAGCCTGCCCCAAGTGCGGCTGCACCCACCTGACCCGGGATCCCGACACCCTGGACACCTGGTTCTCCTCGGCTCTGTGGCCCTTCAGCACTCTGGGCTGGCCGGAGGAAACCGAGGACCTGAAGTATTTCTATCCCACCGACACCCTGGTCACCGGCTATGACATCATTGGCTTCTGGGTCAGCCGTATGATCTTCTCGGGCCTGGCCTATACCGGCAAGGCACCCTTCCACACCGTCTGCATCCACGGCATCGTCCGCGACAGCCAGGGCCGCAAGATGTCCAAGAGCCTGGGCAACGGCATCGACCCGCTGGAGGTTATCGCCCAGTACGGCGCCGACGCCCTGCGGTTCATGCTGGTGGACGGCTCCACCCCCGGCAACGACATGCGCTACAGCGAGAAGAAGGTGGAGGCCGCCCGCAACTTTGCCAACAAGCTGTGGAACGCCACCCGCTTTGTCCTGATGAACCTGCCGGAGGACTTCACCCCCGGTCTGCCCGACGCCAGCCTGCTGGATATGAGCGACCGCTGGGTTCTGACCAAGCTGGGCCAGGTGGCCAGCGCCATGATCGACAACATCGACCACTACGAGCTGGGCCTGGCTGCCGCCAAGATCAACAGCTTTATCTGGGATGTCTACTGCGACTGGTTCATCGAGATCGCCAAGCCCCGCCTGAACTCGGGCGACGCCGTCCAGGCGGATACGGCCCGCCGGGTGCTGGTTCACGTCCTGAGCGAGGCCCTCAAGCTGCTGCATCCCTTCATGCCCTTCATCACCGAGGAGCTGTATCAGGCTCTGCCCGGCAGCGCCGAGACCATCATGACCGCTGCCTGGCCTGTAGCCAACCCCGAGTTCAGCTGGCCCGAGGAGGAAGAGGCCTTTGAAAAGGTGATGGACTATATCAAGGCGGTCCGCACCATGCGCACCGAGATGAACGTCCATCCCGCCAAGCGGACCCGCATGGTCATCGAGACGGCTGACCCGACCCCCTTCCAGAAGGCGGAAATCTACCTGGCCAAGTTTGCCTTTGCCACCGAGGTGTCCTTCACCGACAAGTACACCGGCAGCACCGACGGCATGGTTCAGGTGTCCACCCACGCCGCCCGCGGCTTCATCCCCATGATGGAGCTGATCGACCGCGACAAGGAGCTGGCCCGTCTGAACAAAGAGAAGGCCAAGGCCGAAAAGGAAATGGCCATGTTCAAGAACCAGCTGGCTAACCCCAAATTCATCGAAAAGGCCCCCGCCGCACTGGTGGAGGAAACCCGCGCCAAGTATGCCCGCAGCCAGGACAAGCTGGCCAACATCGAGCAGAGCATCCAGGCGCTGGGCTAAAGGAGATATATGAACAGCAAACGCTACGGATGGGTATGGACAGGGATCAAGGTGATATTGCTTGCGGCCCTGGTGGGAACGATTTGGTTTATCTTTTCCAACTCGATGAAAACCGCCAGCGTCTCCTCCAGCGCCAGCGGCACGGTGCTGGCTTTTCTGCAGAAGGTTCTGCGCCGGCTGGGGCATCCCGGCCTGGCGGCCCGCCTGACCGACCACATGGTCCGCAAGGCGGCCCACTTCTGCGAATATATGATGGAGGGATTTTTCCTGCTGCTGGTGACGCGGATGCTGGCAAGACGCCGCAGACGCCTGCTGCCGTATCTCAGCTGGCCGGCGCTGTTCGGCGTGCTGACCGCCCTGACCGATGAAACCATCCAGCTGTTCTATGATGGACGGGGCAGCCTGGTCACCGACGTCTGGATTGACTTTTCCGGCGTGGTGATGGGCATGATCTGCGGTCTGCTGTTCCTGGGCCTGTGGCATCTGCTGTTTGGACGCCGCAGGGACGATACTGAATTTTAAACAAAGATCTGAAACGCCTGAATCTCCAAACGCAAGATATTGGAAATTTGGGCGTTTCAGCCGTTTGGGGGAACTCCCCGACAGAAAGGAATCGAACGATGCGCACCATCCAATCCATCCGGGAGGCGGACGAATTCTTCGCCTCTCTGCCCGACGGGTTTGACTCGCCCCAGGACTTTGCCGCCGCGCTGCCTGCCGGGGCGGACCCGGCGGTCCAGTATATCCCGGTCGCCGGGACGGCGGGCAAGACGGCGGTGGCCTCCCTCACGGCAGGCATCCTGACGGGTGCAGGCTTCCGCACCGGTCTGTACACTGCGGGGGCCGAGCCCCTGTCCGCCCGCATCCTGGTGGACGGCCAGCCTCTGGACGGCGCTGCAGCCGAGGCCTATACCGAGGCGGCAGACCGGATTCTGGAGGGGACGCTGCTGTCCCGCCCGGCGGCGGAATTGGCGGCAGCCTGCAGCTGCTTTGGGGCGGCGGGCTGTGCCTTTGCGGTGGTGGAGACGGCAGACGGCGCTCTGGCGTCGGCTCTGCCCCAGGTACCTGCCTGCGCCGTGACCCACATTGGTCCCGACGGCACCGGCCGCACCATTGAGCGTCTGGCCCACGATGCAGCCGCCGTCATGCGGAAGGGGACAGTCTGCGTGACCGCCCCCGGCCAGCCCAAACCGGCCCTGACCGAAATCATTGTGGCCGCAGGCAAGGCGGACTGTGAACTGGTGGTCCCCGATGAGGAGGACATCACCTTCCCCGACGACGACAAGCCCACCGCCCGGGTGGATTACGGTGGATACGACGTGCCTCCCGCCTTTATGGGGTACCACGCCGCCTGCAACGCCGCTGTGGCGGTGGAATTGGCTCTGGCCCTCTGGCGCAAAGGCCACGACATTCAGGATGACGCCATTCTGGGCGCCATGGCTGCCGCCAAAAACCGCAGCAGCATCCGGATTGTTTCCCGGGACCCGCTGGTGATTCTGGACGCCTGCCGGACGCCCCAGCAGGCCGCCGCGCTGCTGCGTGTGCTCCAGATGGCCAAGATCCGGCATCTGAATGCCGTCATTGGCCTGCGGAGCCAGGAAGGGGCAGAGGACTTTTTTGCCACCCTGGAAAACGGCCTGCTGACCGACGACCAGAAGAAGGACAAGGAAAAGATGCCCGGCATGGGGGAGGAAGGGCCCATTGACCGCCTTTACCTCACCGCTCCCGCGGGGTCGGAGCCGGCTCTGGCGGATACCCTGACCAATCTGGCCCGGTTCCACTTTGAGGCCCAGGCCTGCGCCAGCCTGGAAGAGGCTCTGGAGGCTGCCCGCGCCGCCGGCGGCCGCGGCGTTGTGATCTGCGGCAGCCAGGAGCTGGCTCTGGAGGCTGAGCGCCTGCTGGAAAGCCGCTGATCCCCTCGACACGCTTCCCTAAAATATCAAAGGCATATCCCGTACACTAGATGCATAGTGTACGGGATTTTTTGTTGTAAGGAGTGTGAGACGCGATGGCAAATGTGCGGTTCAGCATGGCAGGGGACACCCTGTATGCGTATCTTGCCGGAGAGATCGACCACGACGCGGCCCAGTCTCTGCGGCTGGAGATTGACGACGCCATGGTCTGCCATACACCCCATATCCTGGTGATGGATTTCAGCGGGGTGGGATTCATGGATTCCTCGGGCGTGGGCCTGATTTTGGGCCGGCAGCGCCGGGCCCAGGCTCTGGGCGGGCGGATTCGGGTCCAGCATGCGCCCCGGCAGCTGCGCCGGGTGCTGGATCTGGCCCGGATTCCCTGCAGCGACCCGGAACAAACCCTCAGCAGTGAAGAAGGAGGACATCAGGTATGAAAGCGGAAAACAGTACCCGCATCCAGTTCGATTCTCTCAGCGTCAACGAGGCCTATGCGCGGGGAGCCGTGGCGGCCTTTCTGGCCCGGTATGACCCGACGGTGCCCCAGTTGGCCGACATCAAGACCGCTGTCTCGGAGGCGGTGACCAACTGCATCGTTCATGCCTATCCGGATCGGGTGGGACAGATTGTTCTGACGGTGGCAGTCTATCCCGACCGCCGGATCAAAATTACTGTGGCGGACAAGGGGATAGGGATTGCGGACGTGGCACAGGCCATGGAGCCGCTGTTCACCACCGGCGACCCGGAGGAACGCTCGGGCCTGGGGTTTGCCGTCATGCAGAGCTTTATGGATGGGGTGCGGGTGACCTCCCATCCGGCCCGGGGAACCCGGGTGGTGATGACCAAACGGCTGGCCGCCAAGAGCTCCGATACATAATCTATAAAGAGAGGCGGCAGTTTTATGGTATCGGACAAGACCCGGCGGAGTGTATTTATTGAGAACAATCTGGGGCTGGTGCATGCGTGTGCCGGCCGTTTTCGCGGCCGCGGCATCGAGTACGATGACCTGTACAGCGCAGGCTGTATGGGGCTGGTGAAAGCCTGCGACGGCTTTGATGAAACCCGGGGTGTGTGCTTTTCCACCTATGCAGTGCCGGTCATCCTGGGAGAAATCAAGAAACTGTTCCGGGACGGCGGCACCGTCAAGGTCAGCCGTTCCATTAAGGAACTGGGACTGCGGATCAGTGCGGCCCGGGAGCGCCATATGAAATTGTATGGCGCAGAGATGACGGTAGGGCAGCTGGCGGAGGAACTGGGGGAGGCTCCCGAAGCGATTGCTTTGGCCATTCGGGCTTCCATGCCGGCTATGAGCCTCACACCGGAAGGAGACGACGGCGATGAGCGGCAGCTGGATATTCCGGTGGCTTCTCCCGAAGAAGAACTGGCGGACAAAATCAGCCTGGAGGAAGTGCTGGAAAGCCTGCCTGCATCGGACCAGGCTTTGATTCGGCTTCGTTTTTATGGGAACCGAACCCAAAGCGATACGGCAAAACTGCTGCATACCACCCAGGTACAGGTCTCCCGGCGGGAGCGAAAGATCCTCCAAATGATGCGGACGAAACTTTTGGAGGGATAATGCAAAAAAGTTATTGCAATTTAGGAGAATTTGTGGTAAAATTTACCTCACAGCGAACAGAAAGGCTCGCTGGCTGCAGAAAATGGAAAAAATTAGGGGAAAACCCTTGACAAATATCCGGGTCTGTAGTAATATATGTGAGCGCCCTGACGGGGCGGCCCACAAAGCGAAAAGAACTGAAAAACACTTCGAAAAAAGTGCTTGACAAGTTCGAAACGCTGTGATAAAATAAACAGGTCGCTAGCCGAGAGGCTGAGCGGACAGGACCTTGAAAATTGAACAATATCGAATACTTGTAACGGAACCTTTAAAGTGTTGGAAACACTTAAAATTCCAAAAAGTAATTCTTACAGGACGCAAGCGATTGCGTACTGAGGATTGGATTTAAACACTGTAAAGTGATTAAATATCATTTTATAAAGAGTTTGATCCTGGCTCAGGACGAACGCTGGCGGCGCGCCTAACACATGCAAGTCGAACGGAGCTTGAG
>NZ_NFHK01000060.1:0-12795 GCF_002161315.1 Faecalibacterium sp. An77 | reverse complement strand
GGGCCGGAGCAGCGGCGGGGGCCGGTGCGGCAGCGGGAGCGGGTGCAGGTGCGGGGGCAGCGGCGGGAGCAGGAGCTGCGCCGGCGGCGGTCTCCTCCACGCTGACACTGTATGCGACGCCGTTGACGGTAATGGTATAGTACTTCATCGAAAAACCCTCCTGAAAATTCAGCTCATAAATACGTCAGTTACAGCGCCATGTTGCCGTGCTTCTTGGGCAGGCGGGAGGCGCGCTTGGTGCGCAGGATATCCAGAGCGGCCACCACGGCGGAGCGGGCCCCCGCTGCGGCGCAGGTCATGTCGGCGGCGCCGGCGGCCACAGCGGCCTGGGCGCTGCACACCTCCTTGGCGTAGGCGGCAGCCTTGGCCTGGGTGGCGGCGGGGATGCTGGCCGAAGCGTCCAGCTCCTCCTTATACAGCACCGAGACGGCGGCCGAGGGCTCCAGCGGGCTGACCACGCAGCCCTCCACCGCGATCTTCAGGTCGGCGGCGGCCAGAGCGATGTAGACGGGGCCCACGGCCTTGCCGGCCAGCAGGCAGACCCGGGCGGTGGTGGCGTCGGCATAGGTAGCGGACAGGCGGGCAGCCTCACGCATGCCGCCGGCGATATCGTCGGCAGCGCTGGGGACAAAGCCCTCGGTATCCACCACCGTCACCACCGGGATGCTGAAAGCATCGCACAGGCGGACAAAACGGGACGCCTTGGAGGTGCAGCTGTGGCACAGCTTTTCGCCGGTGACCACAACGCCCACCGCCTCGCCGGCGATGGTGGCCAGGGCGGTATAGACGTTCTTGCCGAAGCCGGCGTACAGCTCCACGGCGCTGCCTGCGTCCACCAGGGCGGCGGCAGCCTTTTCGGGGGTCAGGCCGGCCTTGAAGGCGGCAGCCGGGGCCTCGAAGTCAAAGCAGGCGGGGCCGGCCAGGTTGTTGGAGGGCAGCATCCCCACGATGCGGGCGGCCCTGGCGGCAGCCTCGGCGGCGTCGGGGGCCACGATGGCGGCCACGCCGGCCTTGGCGGCGGCGGCAGCGGTGCCGGCGCCTTCCACCTTATCCCCCTTGGCGGCGGAGGTGAAGGGCGGGGTGAAGAACAGCTCGGCCCCCTCGGCCATGATGCAGACATCGGCGTTGGCGGCAGCCAGCGCGCTGGAACCGCCGCAGACACCCAGGACCACGGCCACCTGAGGGATGACGCCCGACACCTTGGCGATGGCGGCGTTCAGCTTGGCGCTGGCGGTCAGGGCGTCCAGGCCCTCGGCCAGTTTGGCGCCCGCAGCCTGGTAAAAGGTCACCACCGGGCAGCCGGTCTCAGCCGCCAGGTCCAGCAGGCGGACCATACGGTCCACGTCCTTTGCGCCCAGCGCGTCGCCGTTCTGCCAGAGGGTGTACACCTGCTGGCCCCCGGCGCAGCCATAGGCGGCGCTCACCGCGCCCTGCTCAAACAGAGCCGTGGAAACACCGTCATCGTAAAACCGGGCAAGAATATCTTTTTGGTTCATCTTTGAAGCCATGATCGGACCTCCCTGTTCCCTCGGGCGGCACAAGGCCGCCATATCTTTCACAATTGCCCTTATTATACTATTTTGTCAGCTTCTTCACAAGTACTTTTGTACCATTTTTCCCTCTTTCCAGGGAAAACCCCGCCTCAGCCCCGGCGTTTGGGCCCGGCGGCACGGTTTTTCACCGGGCCGTCGGTCCGGCGCGCCGGTTTGGCGGCTTTGGCGGCCGCGGCGGCGCTGCGAGTCTGGGCCCGGCCCTTGGCGGCGGCTGCCCGCAGGCCGGTCAGCTCCTGCTTGGTCAGCTCCCGGTACTTGCCCGGCTGCAGCATGCCCAGCTTGACCACGCCCTCGGCGTTCCGCTTGAGGCGCACCACCTGCAGGCCCACCGCCTCGCACATCCGGCGGATCTCCCGGTTTTTGCCCTCCCGCAGGGTGATCTCCATGACGGTGCGGCCCGGCTCATCCACCACCACGTTGATGGTGCAGGGCAGGGTCTTGGTGCCGTCGTCCAGCACCACGCCCGAGCTGAGCTGGAGAATCTGGCTCTCCTCCGCCCGGGGCTGCACCGTCACACGGTACAGCTTGGAGATGCCCCCCGAGGGGTGCATCATGGCGTTGGCAAAGGCGCCGTCGTTGGTCATCAGCAGCAGGCCTTCGCTGTCCTTGTCCAGCCGGCCCACCGGGTACAGCCGGGCCGGAATATCCGACACCAGGTCCATCACCGTCTTGCGGCCCAGCTCGTCGCTGGCGGTGGTCACATAGCCGCGGGGCTTGTACAGGGCCAGGTAATACAGCTTCTGTTCCTTATCAATATAAATCCGCTCGTCATCCACGTGGAGGACGTCCCGGTCGGGGTCCATCTTGTCCCCCACGCTCACCACCCGGCCATTGACCTTGACCCGGCCCTCGGCGATGATCTGTTCGGCGGCGCGGCGGGAGCACAGCCCCTGCTCGCTCATAATCTTCTGAATGCGTTCCAATGCCATAATGTTCTACTCCTTGTGCGCCTCCCGGCGCTCAAAACCTGTGGGAATGTTTTTACACTTCGTTGTCGGCGGGGGCCGCGGCGGCCTCCGCCTTCTCGGCCTTGTCGGCCTTGTCGGGCAGCATGGACAGGATCTTGTCCACCAGCTCGGGCAGCATATTCAGGGCCCGGTCCACGCTGTTGGAGGGATCGGACAGCTGGATGGTGCGCACCAGGCCGTCCTTGATGACCAGGAAGGCCACCGGCCGGATGCTGACGCCGGCGCCCGACCCGCCGAACAGGTCGCCGTTGGCGGGGTTTTTGCCGGCGCCGTCGGCGCCGCCGGTGCCGAAGCCCAGGGAAATGCGGGACACCGGGATGATGGTGGTGCCGTCGTCGGTCTTGATGGGCTTGCCGATGATGGTGTTGGCGTCGGCCATCTGGCGCACCTTATCCATCGTTGCGCCCATGAGCCCCTGAATCGGATGTTCAGCCATAGATTTTGGCCTCCTTACAATCAATCAAACAGTGAAAACGCGGGCGGGGCCGAAAGCCGTTCCGGCCCCTGCCCTGTGAATGCCTCTACCGGTCAGTATAACACATATTAAAGGAATACGTCCAGTACCTTTTCCCGATAGAATTCGATGAGAACCCGCACCGCCGCTATAAAAACGAACAGTGCCCGGGCCGACACCCGGAAGGACACCCGGCCCGCCGGGACGGGGGCGTCCGCCTCCACGCAGGGCACCAGCCGCAGCTCCTCAAAATCCAGGTAGACGAACCGGTTGACCAGGCCCAGCGCCGGATACAGCCAGGCGCAGGCCGCGCCATAGTCCCGGGCGGCCTGGTCCGGCTCGGCGCCGGCCCCCACCGGCCACACCACATGAATCCGGGTGATGCGCAGTGCGTCAAACACGGCCCGGGTCATCCGGCCCGCACCCCGCAGGATGGTGCAGAGGGTCTGGAGGGTGAAGCGGGCCTTTTCCCGGGGTTTGGCGGGGGCTTTCTGCTTTTTGGGGCGGGGAGGCTTGTTCGCCGCCCGCTTCTGGCGCCAGGTGGTCCACTTCTCTTTCAGTTTAGACCAGGCGCGGGCAAAAAAACCAGGTTTTGCCGGCTGGCCGGGGACGGCTTCCTCCTCGGGGGGCGCGGGATACCGCCAGACCGGGAAGGTCAGGCCCAGCGCGCCCGCCCGGACTTCCAGGGTGCCGTCGGTCTCCCCTTCCGGGTCGCCCTCCCACGCCACATCGGCGCAGAAGGGAATCACCAGCCCCAGCAGGGCCAGGGCCAGCACCACCCCCAGCAGAATCAGCACCGCCCGCAGCACAAACAGCACGGCGGCCGCCACGGCTCCCAGAATGCTCATGCGGGGCCCTCCTTTCCTTCCTCCGCCTCGGCGCGGATGGGCGGCAGGTCTTCCAGGCTGGACAGCCCGAACACCCGCAGAAAATGGTCGGTGGTGCGGAAACTCACCGGCCGGCCCGGCAGGTCCAGCCGGCCCGCCTCCTCGATGAGGCCCTTTTCCAGCAGGCCCGCCACGCTGGAGGAGGAGTCCACCCCCCGCACCTGTTCAATGAAGGCCCGGGACACCGGCTGATTGTAGGCGATGACGGTCAATGTCTCCAGCGCCGCCGGGGACAAAGGGACCGCCCGGCGGGTTTCCAGGGCCTTGCGCACCCAGTAGCCATACTGGTTTTTGGTGGCCAGCTGCCAGTGGTCCCCCAGATGCAGCAAGGTCAGGCCGCTGGACGGGGCCTCATACCGCTTTTGGAGGGCGGCCAGGCCGGCGGTGATTTTGGCCTCGGGCAGTTCCAGGGCGGCGGCCAGCTTGTCCGCCCCCACCGGCTCCCCGTGGGCAAAGAGGACCGCTTCCAGCAGGGCCTCCAGTTCCATATGCTCCATGGTTTATCCTTCCTCCTTTTCCGCCGGGGGCGGGGCCGGACGGGCCAGGCGGCCCCGGCGGATGGTTAACCCCCCGTCCTCGGCGATCTCCAGGCGGCCCGCCCGCACCAGTTCCAGCACCGCCAGAAAGGTGGCCACCGTGGCGGACACCTCCTGATCCGGCGGGAACAGCTGGTCCAGGCGGCGGGCTTTGCCGGCCGCCAGACGGCGCAGAATGTGCACCACCCGGCTCTCCACCGACACAAAGGGGGCCGCCACCAGGGGTTCAAAGGTCTCCTGGCTCACCGGCGGGGGCTTGACCCGGCCCGCCATGGCCTGCCAGCTGTCGGCCAGAATCTGGGCCGAATGGTGCAGCGGGTACAGCGGGTCGGCCTCCAGCCGGGCCGGAGGCCGCACATACACCGTCACCTCCGCCGCCCGGGCCCCCAGCTGGGCCGCCAGACGCCGGCACCGGTCGTATTCAATCAGGCGGCCGGTCAGCTCCTGCTTGAGCTGTTCGGCCTCCTTGCTGCGGGGCAGCAGCAGCCAGCTCTTCATCTCCACCAGCCGGGCCGCCATCTCGATGAAGCTGCTGGACACGTCCGGCTCCTGGATCCGGGCCTCGGTGACCACCGCGGTGTACTGGTCGATGAGGGCCAGAATCGGGATGTTGTGCAGGTCCATCTTGTGGGCCTGCACCAGGGTCAGCAGCAATTCCAGGGGGCCGTCGAAGTCCTCCAGATGGAACGTCAGTTCTGCCATCCCGTCACACCTTCGTCCCGATGAGGGTATAGTAGGCGGTATAGGCCAGCTGGTCCACCCAGCCGGTGCCCTCATACAGCAGGCCCCACACCGCGTTGGACATCAGGGCGATGGGCCCGTTGAGGGCGCCGTACCACACCACTGCCAACAGGATGGCCAGAATCACCTTTTCGTAACGCATCACCCCGAAATACAGCCGCTGGGGCAAAAACACCAGCAGCACCCGGCTGCCGTCCAGGGGCGGAACCGGGATCAGGTTGAACACCGCCAGGCCCACATTCATCAGCACCATATAGTGTAAAAAGTAGGTGGCGTACAGGGTCAGGTCATTTTCGGGGGCCCAGTAATAGACGGCCTTCCACACCGCCATGGACAGATAGGCCAGAATCAGGTTGGCCGCCGGGCCCGCCAGGGCGGTGATGGCCATGCCGGCTTTGGGATGCTTGAACCGGCGGGCGTCGGTGGGGACCGGCTTTGCCCAGCCTACCCCCGCCACCACCATGCAGATGGTGCCCAGCAGGTCAAAGTGGCGCAGAGGGTTCAGGGACAGCCGCCCGTGCTGGCGGGCGGTGGGGTCGCCCAGCAGCCAGCTGGCCAGCGCATGGCCCGCCTCATGGCAGGGGATGGCCACCAGCGCCACCAGCAGCCGGGTGAGATAATAGATACCCATGGTCATAGGGTTGGGTTCCTCCGTTGTTCCTTAAACTCTCCCCCCGGGGGCCTGCGCCCGCCGCGGGGATGGTTCCATGATACTATTTTTTCCACCGCCGCACAAGGCCTCACCCCACCTCTTTGCAAAAAACCGCGATCTTTTTTGAAAAGGTACTTGCATTTTTCCGCCGCGTCTGGTAAAATGATAGGGCTGATTACACTGTATTGTTTTGAATTCCCTTTCTGATTTCACTTCATAGGAGGTGCGAAAATCATGGCTAAGTGTGAATGCTGCGGCAAGGGCGTGACCTTTGGTATCAAGGTCTCCCACTCTCATCGCCGCTCCAACCGTACCTGGAAGCCCAATGTCCGCCGCGTCAAGGCGGTCGTCGACGGCTCCCCCAAGTACGTCTATGCATGCTCCCGTTGCCTGCGCGCTGGCAAGATTACCCGCGCTGTCTAAGTCTGTGGTGTATGTTGCCGGTCACGTTTGGCGTGGCCGGCTTTTTGTTTTATTGTGCAGAAAGAGGTGTTTTCTATGGCGCTGCCCGGCGATCCCGTCATGCTGCTGAGCGTTGTGAACCTGAAGCTCCGGGACTACTACCCCACCCTGGACGCCCTGTGCGAGGACCTGGACGTGGACCAGGCCGATCTGTGTGCCAAACTGGCCGCGGCCGGCTACCAGTACGACCCCCAGCAAAATCAGTTCAAATAACGACGCAAGGAGGCTCTGCATCATGATGGAAGGCATCTATTATAAGGAATGGAGCACGGCCCTGGGCCGGGACATGGAGTTCAAGGTCTACGGCACGGCGGGCGTGCCGGTGCTGGCGTTCCCCTGCGAGGGGGGCCGGTTCTACGACTGGGAGAACAACGCCATGCCCGACGCCGCCGCCTGGCTGATCCAGAACGGCCGGATTCAGCTGTTCTGCGCCGACAGCATCGACGCCGAGGGCCTGCTGAACGGGAGCCTGTCTCCCCGCCGCCGGGCCGAAATGCAGGAGAAGTACTTCTGCTACATCACCGGGGAACTGGTTCCCCGGGTCCTTGCCCTGAACGCCGCCGGCAGCGCTGCCAAGGCCGCCTCCGCGGCCGAGGCGGACAAGCCGGCTGAAAAGCCCGCCGCCCCCAAGCCGGTGCTGTGGGTGACGGGCGCCGACCTGGGCGCCTATCAGGCGGTGAACTGCCTGCTGCGGCGGCCCGAACTGTTCTGCGGCGCCATCGGCCTGTCGGGCCGGTACGACGTGGCCGGCCGGATGGGCGGCGCCGAGGACGATCTGGCCCTGCGCAACAGCCCCCTGGCCGCTCTGGCGGTGGGCCTGCTGGACAGCGCCGACAAGGCCGCCCTCCAGGGCCGTCAGATTCTCCTGTACGCCGGCCAGGCCCAGGATGGCCGGGAGCCGGAAGCTCTGGCCTCCACCCTGGCCCTGGACGAGGCCCTCAAGGCCGCCGGCATCCCGGTATCCACCGAGATCTGGGGCCAGGACGTGACCCACGAGTGGCACTGGTGGGCCCGGGCCTTTGACGTGTTCACCAACCGGCTGTTCAGCTGAGGGAGGGAAAAACCATGCCTGCATTCATCACCGGCGCCCGGGGTCACGACTTCGGCCGCCATACCCCCGCCGACCTGCTGGGAGCCATCGGGCAGGCAGGCTTCGCCTGCACCCAGCTGGCCTACACCAAAGCGGTGGAAGGGGTGTCCAGCTACAGCGACGTCACCCCCCAGCTGGTGGAAGCCACCCGTCAGGCCGTCCAGGACACCGGGGTCTCCATCGCCGTCTACGGCACCTATGTGGAGCTGAGCTATGTGGATGAGGACCGCCGCAAGGCCGAAGTGGCCAAGGTCCTGAGCCAGATCGGCAACGCCAGGATTCTGGGGGCCCGCTGCATGGGCAGCGAGACCACTCCCATGGCCAAGCAGCCCGGCGTCCGCCGTCAGGACGCCCAGGAGGCCCTGCTGCGGAGTCTGGGCGAGATTCTGCCCGCCTGCGAGGAAGCAGGGGTGCTGTTCGGCATCGAGTGCGTCTACCACCACGCCATGAACACCCCCGAGGCCACCCGGATGGTGCTGGACACCATAGCCAGCCCCAACCTGAAGATCATCTGCGATCTGGCCAACTACATCGGCGCCGAAAACGCCGCTCTGGACGATCAGCGCCGCATCTGGGACAAGGTGGGCAGCTGGTACGGCGACAAGATCGCCGCCGTCCATTTCAAGGGCCAGGCCTTTAAACCCGACGGCAGCCACTATTCCACCAGCCTGGAGGATTCCGCCATCGACTACGCCGGCGGCTTCGCCATGCTGCGCCAGCTGCCCCAGGCCAGCCTGCCCGTCCTGCGGGAGGAGGCGGTTCCTGCCCGGGCCGCCAGCGACATCGCTTTCATGGAGCAGTTCTACAAATAAATACCACGGGGACCTCTCCCCTGTTTGCGCCCGGACCGGACGATGCACTCGAACGGTCGGGGCGCTTTTGTTTTTTGGATGGCGGGAGCAACCTGGAGTCCGGAGGGATGGTTTTCTTGTGCTTTGCCGCCCTACCCTTTAACATTTCTTTTCTTTTTCGTCTTTGTTCGCTCCGCTGGGGCCAGAGGGCCAGGGAGGGGGTTTCGACTCCCCCTCCCTAGGTCCGGGTTGCCGTTACCCAAATTTTCAGCGCGGGCCGCTGCCCGCTTGAAAATTTGGACGGCTGCCCCTGCTCCGCCTCAGCTGTATCTGCCGCAGGCAGCGCTTCGGCTCCGCAGCCTCTGGACTCCCTGCCCTCCCTAACGAACAGGGCAGCTTTGGCCCGGCGCGTCCAGTGGACGAAACAGCCGGGCCGAAGCTGGCGCAGCGCTCCGGTTTTTGCAAGCGCCCTCTGCGGCGCGCCGCAAAAATCGGCTAAGCGCAAGAGGTCTGAACCCTGGACCCAGACAGAGTGGTCGCTCTGGGCAAAAGCCTAAAAAAACACGACGGCCATGACCCGTTAAAACTTCGAGCGCTTACAAAAGACGGCCCGGTTTTTTCTTAACGGCTTTTGCCCGCCGCTCCGATTGGTACCACATGCCCGCTTTGGCGGGCTGGCGGTTTGGTGTGTCTTTAGCTGCTGTAGGGCGCACACTTTAAAATTGCAAGGTAATACCCTTTTTATCATCTAAACCCACCCAACCGCCCAATAGCGGAACCCCCTGCGGCCTGTGGCCGCGCCCCCTAACAGGGGCTCTAAATTTCTGGCTGCTCCTTTTACACATCAGCGCCGCGGATTTATTATCCGTGAGGGCTCCCGGCTTTGTGCCGGATAGAGCCGGGCCAAAACTGCCGTTTTCACCCATCTTTCACACTTATAGGGGGTATAGGTATTATTTCCCACTTGTCTTGTGGGAGAAAGCGTGCTATACTGGGGTCATGGATACCCCCATGGGTAGCCTCCTTTGGTGCAGATACGAGCATAAGCCAACGAAAGAGAGGTTTTTTCGATGATGGAAGAAGAAAAGAAGTGCTGCTGCGGGGCCGCTGAGGCCGCAGAGGACGAACAGGCGGGCTACCCCGTGACCACCATGCACGGCACTCCCCGCACCCGCCACCGCAGCCCCGAGGAATACCAGGACCTCATCAACCGGCTCAACCGGGTGGAGGGCCAGGTCCGCGGCATCCGCGGCATGGTGGAGCGGGACGCCTACTGCCCCGATATCCTGTTCCAGGCGTCGGCGGTGAGCAAGGCGCTGGACAGCTTCTGCAAGGAGCTGCTGGGCCAGCACATCCGCACCTGCGTGGTGGACGACCTGGAGGCCGGCAAATACGAGACGGTGGACGAGCTGGTGCGGGTGATCCAGCGGCTGATGAAGTAAGTCCCGCCGCAGGGAGGAAACAATGGAGCAATACAACGTCACCGGGATGAGCTGTGCGGCCTGCAGCGCCCGGGTTGAAAAGGCGGTCAGCAAGGTGCCGGGGGTCACGGCCTGTTCGGTGAGCCTGCTGACCAATTCCATGGGGGTGGAGGGCACCGCCTCCCCCCAGGCCATCATCCAGGCGGTGCAGGAGGCGGGCTACGGCGCCAGCCCCAAGCAGGCGGGGCCCGCTGCGGCCCCCGCCGGGTCCGATCTGGACGCCCTGGCCGACCACGAGACCCCCAAACTCAAGCGGCGGCTGCTGGCGTCTTTGGGCTTTCTGCTGGTGCTGATGTATTTTTCCATGGGGCATATGATGTGGGGCTGGCCTTTGCCGGGCTGGTTCGACGGAAACCATGTGGCGGTGGCCCTGGTTCAGCTGCTGCTGGCGGGAATCGTCATGGTCATCAACCAGAAATTTTTCATCAGCGGCTTCAAGAGCCTGCTGCACGGCGCCCCCAACATGGATACCCTGGTGGCCCTGGGGTCCACCGCCTCCTTTGTGTGGAGCACCTATGCCCTGTTCCAGATGACCAGCGCCCAGCTCCACGGGGACAGCGCCGGGGTGATGGAATACATGATGGAGCTGTACTTTGAGTCGGCCGCCATGATCCTCACCCTCATCACGGTGGGCAAGATGCTGGAAGCCCGCAGCAAGGGCAAGACCACCAGCGCCCTCAAGAGCCTGATGAAGCTGGCTCCCCAGACCGCCACCCTCCTGCGGGAGGGGGCGGAGGTCACCGTCCCCATCGGGCAGGTGCGCCGCGGGGACCATTTTGTGGTGCGGCCGGGGGAAAACATCCCGGTGGACGGGGTGGTGCTGGAAGGGTCCAGCGCCGTCAACGAGAGCGCCCTCACCGGCGAGAGCATCCCGGTGGACAAGGCCCCCGGCGACGCCGTGTCGGCCGCCACCGTCAACCAGTCGGGCTTTCTGCGGTGTGAGGCCACTCGCGTGGGCGAGGACACCACCCTCTCCCAGATCATCCGGATGGTCAGCGACGCCGCCGCCACCAAGGCCCCCATCGCCAAAATCGCCGACCGGGTGTCGGGGGTGTTTGTGCCGGTGGTCATCGCCATCGCCGTGGTCACCACGGCGGTATGGCTGCTGCTGGGTCAGAATCTGGCTTTTGCCCTGGCCCGGGGGATTTCGGTGCTGGTCATCAGCTGCCCCTGCGCCCTGGGTCTGGCCACCCCGGTGGCCATCATGGTGGGCAACGGTCTGGGGGCCAAAAACGGCATCCTCTTTAAGACCGCCGCCTCTCTGGAGGCCGCCGGCCGCACCCAGATCGTGGCGCTGGACAAGACCGGCACCATCACCCGGGGCGAGCCCCAGGTCACCGACCTGCTGCCCGCCGCCGGCGTCACCGAAAGCGAGCTGCTGACCCTGGCCGCCGCCCTGGAGCAAAAGAGCGAACATCCTCTGGCCCGGGCGGTGCTGGCCCATGCCGCCGGCCAGGCGGTCCAGCCGCCCCAGGTCACCGACTTTGAGGCCCTGCCCGGCAACGGCCTCACCGCCAAGCTGGAAGGCCGCAGCATCTTCGGCGGCAGTCTGGCCTTCATCCAGACCCTGGTGCCGGTGCCCGCCGCCCTGGCGGACCAGGCCCAGACCCTGGCCCAACAGGGCAAGACCCCCCTGTTCTTCGGGGGCGAGGGCCGGCTGCTGGGTGTCATTGCGGTGGCCGACACCATCAAGGAGGACAGCCCCGACGCCATCCGCCAGCTGCGGGACATGGGCATCCGTGTGGTGATGCTCACCGGCGACAACCAGCAGACCGCCGACGCCATCGGCCGTCAGGCCGGGGTGGACCAGGTGATTGCCGGGGTGCTTCCCGACGGCAAGGAGAGCGTCATCCGCGCCCTGAGCGAAAAGGGCAAGGTGGCCATGGTGGGCGACGGCATCAACGACGCCCCCGCCCTCACCCGGGCCGACACCGGCATCGCCATCGGGGCCGGCACCGACGTGGCCATCGACGCCGCTGACGTGGTCCTGATGAACAGCCGTCTGTCCGACGT
Organism: Faecalibacterium sp. An77; assembly: GCF_002161315.1. Lineage (NCBI taxonomy): Bacteria > Bacillati > Bacillota > Clostridia > Eubacteriales > Oscillospiraceae > Faecalibacterium > Faecalibacterium sp. An77. The sequence goes on along the minus strand of NZ_NFHK01000060.1, from coordinate 1,167 downwards.
GCCCGCCCTGATCCGGCTCTCCCGCGCCACCTTGCGCAACATCCACGAGAACCTGTTCTGGGCCTTCATCTACAACATCATCGGCATCCCTCTGGCCGCCGGTGTGTTCATCCCCCTGGGCCTGACCCTGAATCCCATGTTCGGCGCGGCAGCCATGAGTCTGTCCAGCTTCTGCGTCGTGTCCAACGCTTTGCGGCTCAACCTGTTCAACATCCACAGCGCCCGCAAAGACAAACCCATCCGGCCCGTGGACCTGCCCCCTGCTCCGGCTCCCCGGCAGACCGCGTGCCCCATCAACACTACGGAGGTAAACGCCATGCAAAAGACCATTCAGATTGAAGGCATGATGTGCGGCCACTGCGAGGCCACCGTCAAGAAGGCTCTGGAAGCTCTGCCCCAGGTGGACAGCGCCCAGGTCAGCCACACCGCCGGCACCGCCGTCGTCACCCTCAACGCCGATGTGGAGGACGCCGTCCTCAAGAAGGCCGTGGAGGACAAGGACTACACCGTCACCGGCATTGTCTGAGCCTTAACCCTTAACCCATGACAAAACCGCCCTCTGTACACCGGGAACCCGGCGCGGAGGGCGGTTTTGTATGAGCGGGCAGGCACAACAGGCAGATAGTTTGCCGCCCCACGTTAAACACTCTATTTCTTTTCCTTTTTGTTCGCTCCGCTGGGGCCAGAGGGCTGCGCAGCCGAGGCGGAGCAGGGGCAAACACAGCGACCGCGTCCTGCGGACGAAACAGGGAGCTGTGTTTGGCGCCGCGCTCCAATTTTCACAAGGGCGCACTGTCGCCCGCTGGGAAAATTGGCTAAGCGCAAGAGGACAGCGGTCTGTCTTTTGCGAGAGCGCAGCGATGCTCGAAGCAAAAGCAGGGCACCGCAACCCGGAGCAGGGAGGGGCGGCTCTCTTGCGCTTTGCCGCCCCACCTTTAACACTTTTTTCTTTTTCGTCTTTGTCCGCTCCGCTGGGGCCAGAGGGCCAGGGAGGGGGTTTCGACTCCCCCTCCCTAGGCCCTCTGGACTCCCTACCCTCCCTAACGAACAGGGCAGCTTTGGCCCGGCGCGTCCAGTGGACGAAACAGCCGGGCCGAAGCTGGCGCAGCGCTCCGGTTTTTGCAAGCGCCCTCCGTGGCGCGCCGCAAAAATCGGCTAAGCGCAAGA
>NZ_NFHK01000006.1:0-92354 GCF_002161315.1 Faecalibacterium sp. An77 | reverse complement strand
GTTTTCTGTGCCGGCGTCGCTCTTCTTCCAAAACCAAGGCTTGCAAATTTTTTAGGTATTCGTTCTCCGCGCGCAGCCGCTGGTTCTCGGCGATCAGGTCTTCTTCAACCGTCTTAGACAACTCGGCAGACCGGCTGCTATTTTTTCGCCCTCGCCGTTCGATCGCCAATCCTTCCGGCCCTTCTTCAAGATAGATTCGCTCCCACCGTTCAATGATGCCATGGTTGTTGATCTCAAACCTTCGCATCGCTTCGCGAACACTTATGTGTTCCTTTCGCATTGTCTCTACTACCAGTTGCTTAAATTCCGGCGTGTAGCGCTTGTTCGGTATTCCTTTTGGCATAATAAAACACCCCACTTGTTATCCAGTATACCATACTGTCTAACAAATGGGGTGCAGTTCACAGGCGCCCTTTGTGCTCGGCGGTTTTCATTTTATAGGAAGCCCGGCGGAAAAGCCGGCAAAACTTTTACTGAGATCAGATCTTGTGGTACTTGCGGTCCTCTTCCTCGTAGATGGGGTCGCAGGTGACATACATGCCCAGACGGTTGAGGGTCTCGCTGTCCACGCGGGAGAGGATGACCGTCGAGTGCATGTCGCAGCCCTTGAGGTTGGGCAGCTGGTTCAGAGCGGCCTCGGCGTATTTGTTCTCCAGGATGGAGCTGGACAGGGCGATCAGAATCTCGTCGGTGTGGAGGCGGGGATTCTTGCTGCCGAAATAGGTGGTCTTCAGCTTCTGGATCGGCTCAATGGCCCGGGCCGACACCAGCTCGATTTCCTGATCGATGCCCGCCAGCTTTTTCAGGGCGTTGAGCAGGGCCGAGGAAGCGGCGCCCAGCAGGGGACCGGTCTTGCCGGTGACGATGGAGCCGTCCGGCAGTTCGATGGCGGCGGCGGGCAGGCCGCCGGTCTTTTCGGAGCGGGCGTGGGCCATCTTTTCCACGGCCCGGCTGCCCACCGTCAGACCTGCCTGGTTGACCAGCAGCTCCAGCTTGAAGCGGTCGTCCTTGGCGGTGCCGCCCACTTTCTGGTCGCACAGGCACTTCATGTAGCGGCGCAGAATCTCCTTCAGAGAGGCCTCGCGGCAGACTTCGTCGTCAATGATGCAGTTGCCGGCCATGTTGACGCCCATGTCGGTGGGGGAGCGGTAGGGGCTCTTGCCGGCGATCAGGTCGAACATGGCGTTCAGCACCGGGAAGATCTCGATGTCGCGGTTGTAGTTGACCGCCGTCTCCCCGTAGGCTTCCAGGTGGAAGGGGTCGATCATGTTGACGTCGTTCAGGTCGGCGGTGGCGGCCTCATAGGCCAGGTTCACCGGGTGCTTCAGGGGCAGGTTCCAGATGGGGAAGGTCTCAAACTTGGCGTAGCCGGCCTTTACGCCGCGCTTGTATTCATGGTACAGCTGGGACAGGCAGACCGCCATTTTTCCGCTGCCGGGGCCGGGGGCGGTGACCACCACCAGGGGCCGCTCGGTCTCGATGTAGTCGTTTTTGCCGTAGCCCTCGTCGCTGACGATCCGCGCCACATCGCCGGGATAACCTGCGATCTTGTAGTGGCGGAAGGTGCGGATGCCCAGGCTGTTGAGCTTTTTCTCAAAGGCTTCCACCTCCGGCTCGGGGGTGTACATGGTCACGCAGACGCTGCCCACAAACAGCCCCACGCCCTGGAAGGCGTCGATCAGGCGCAGCACGTCCATGTCGTAGGTGATGCCGTAGTCGCCGCGGATCTTGTTGTTGATGATGTCCTCTGCGCTGATGACCACGATGATCTCGGCCTGATCCTTCAGCTGCAGCAGCATCTGGAGCTTGGAGTCGGGCTGGAAACCGGGCAGCACGCGGGAAGCATGGTAATCGTCGAACAATTTGCCGCCGAATTCCATATACAGCTTGTTGTCGAACTGGGCGATCCGGTCCCGGATATGCGCCGACTGCATGGCAAGGTACTTGTTGTTGTCAAATCCTATGTTCATCTGCGTCCCACTTTCCTCTAAAAATTCCATGCGGGCAGGCCCGGCCGGACTTGCCCGCGGTTAAAATGCACACTGAATTCAGTATACCACACTCAAAACCGCGGTGCAATTCCACTTTTTGATTCAAGGGCCGATCCTGCGCCCGGACGGCAGAGAATCCTGAAAGGCTCTTTTGGGATTTTTTGTTTAAAAAAGTGGGAATTTTTGTCCAAAGGGGTCTGGACAAATCCAAATAAATGTGCTATAACAATCTAGTAAACATAGCCGGTGTCGATGACGGTGAGGTCCCACCTGTTCCCATTCCGAACACAGAAGTTAAGCTCACTTGTGCCGAAGATAGTTGGCTGGAAACGGCCTGTGAAAATAGGTAGATGCCGGCATTATGCACCTCTAGCTCAGTTGGTAGAGCAACTGACTCTTAATCAGTGGGCCCAGGGTTCGAGTCCCTGGAGGTGCACCACCAAAAAGCACACAGCAAGGACGAAGCGTCCGGGCTGTGTGCTTTCTTTTTTGCCTTTGCGCCGAATCGGACTGCTTTTTGACTGCCTTTGGATTCAGGCGGATGGAAAAACGGGGCTTATTTCCGGACGGCGGCCACCAGCAGCATCATGGGCCGCCGCATTTCGTCTTTCATGCCCTCCAGATGCAGCATTTCCGCGGGGGGCTGGGGCTCCACAACATGCTGCAGCTCAAAGCCGTTGATCAACAGGGTGTTCAGGTAGGTGGTCAGGGTCCGGTGGTACTTGATGACCTTTTCCCCCAGGAAAACCGCCTCCCGGCGGCCTTCATAGTAATAGTTGTCCACCGGAAAATGAAGGATCTTTCCGTTTTGGTCGTAGTACCAGTCCTGGGTGCCGTAGGCGGTGAACACCGGGTGTTCCACCGAAAAGACAAAATGGCCGCCGGGCCGGACCCATCGGGCAATCCGGGCCGCCAGGGCCCCAAAATCCTGTACATAGTGGAAGGTCAGGGAGCTCAAAACTACGTCGAAGCTCCCGTCGGGAAAGTCCAGATCCTCCATGGCGATGCGCTGGTACTGGATCTGCGGGGCGGAGTTGATTTCCCGGGCCTTTTGAAGCATTTTCTCGGAAATGTCTGTCCCCAGCACCGAGGCGGCCTGATGGTCAGCGGCGTATTTGCAATGCCAGCCGTAACCGCACCCCAGGTCCAGAACCCGCTGCCCCGCAAAAGCCGGAAGCATCTTCTGGAGCTCGGACCATTCGCCGGCCCCCTGCAGGCCTTTCTGGGACCGCAGCATCTGGCTGTATTTCTGGAAAAAGACGTCGTTGTCGTATTTGTTTTCTTTCATGTTCGGGTCCTCCCATGTAAATATCGCAAGTGTTTCTGTGATGATTTACATGGGTTTATGCAATTTTTTGGGAGATGATGCCGCCGCGCATGGCGATGCCCCCTTTCCGGATGGCGCGTTCGTTATAAATATAAGAGGGGAACGCCCGGCCCGCGGGCAGGCTGACCCTCAAAAAAGCAGCGGGGAACCGGGCGCACATCAAGCGGCCCGGGAGCCTGGCGGCAGGAAATATCCCTGCACTGCCCCAGAATACCACAACCCAAGGCAAATTTCCATAGACCGCGGGGGAGAGAAGGCTGCCTCAAAATTTTCACGATTGAATACTTGACTTTGTCAAGCTGTGCTGCTATACTTGACCAGGTCAAGAGAAAAGACCCTTGCAATCCACTTCAGAAAGAAGATCCTGCTATGTATGAAACCATCACCAGCCCTCTGAATTACGGCGGGCTTGTTTTAAAGAACCGGATTATTTTTGCCCCCACCAGCATGGGCCTGCCCATGGAGGAACAGGTGGCCTATCTGCGCCGCCTGGCCGCCGGCGGCTGCGCCATGATTATCATTGGGGATGTGCCGGTGCTGCCCGGCAAATTCGGGCCGTCCCTGTATTCCAAAAAGGGCTTTGCCTATTACAAGGCCATGGTGGACGCCGTCCACAGCGAAGGCTGCCGGATCTGCGCCCAGCTGCATCAGTCCGACTCCAACCTGAAAGGGATGCTCAAGTACATCCCCGGCGTGCTGACCAAGAAAATCTCGATGGAGGAGCTGCGCCCCCTTCTGAACCAGCAGGTGGGGCCCTACATCACCGGCCTGCCGGTGGAGAAGATTCACAGGATCACCGAGGCCTTCGGCACCGCCGCCGAAAAGGCGGTGGAGGCCGGCTTTGATATGGTCCAGGTCCACGGGGACCGGATGTGCGGCAGCTTCAGCTCCTCGGTGTTCAACCACCGCACCGACGCCTACGGCGGCAGCCCCGAAAACCGGGCCCGCTTTGCGGTGGAGGCGGTGTCCGCCATCCGCCGCCGTCTGCCCCAGCTGCCCATCGACTACAAGCTGGCGGTGCGGCAGGAGAACCCCCACTACGGCAACGCCGGCGTGCTGGAGGAAGAGCTTCCCGTCTTTGTGTCCCTGCTGGAACAGGCGGGAGTCACCAGCTTCCATGTGACCCTGGCCAACCACGGGGAACTGAGCGACACCATCCCGCCCCGGAATCACCCGGTCTTTGGGGATGAGGGCTGCTTCTTGAAGTTCTGCGACCAGGTGCGGGCCCTGAGCCAGCTGCCCATCTGCGGGGTAGGCGGCCTGGGTGACCCCGACTTTGTGGAAGAACAGCTGCAGTCCGGCCGGATCGACTGTGCGGCCATGAGCCGCCAGCTGATCGCCGACCCCGAATGGCCCAGAAAGGTACAGGAGGGCCGCGCCGGTGACATTCACCGCTGCGTCCGCTGCAATAAAGAGTGCCTGGGCGGGATGATGGCCCACCGCGGCGTCCACTGCATCTATGAAAGGAAGGAAACCAAATGAGCTACGCAATCGTTTACAGCAGCCGGACCGGAAATACCGCCTTGCTGGCCCAGGCCATCCGGGACGCTCTGCCCCCGGAAGAATGTGTTTACTTTGGTGTGCCCGCCCCGGAGGCCCTGGCCGCCGACGTGGTGTATGCGGGGTTCTGGACCGACAAGGGCACCTGTGACCAGCCGCTGAAGGAGTTCCTGCAGGGGCTGACCGGTCAGAAGGTGTTCCTGTTCGGCACCGCCGGCTTTGGCGGTTCTCCGGCCTATTTCGACCAGATTCTGGCCCGGGTGAAGGAAAACCTTGCCCCCGGCGTCCAGGTCCTGGGCACCTATATGTGTCAGGGCAAAATGCCCCAGGCGGTCCGCGACCGCTACCTGCAGATGGAGGACAGCCCCCGGCGGGCCATGATGCTGGCCAACTTTGACCAGACTGCCAGCCATCCCGACGCCGCAGACCTGGCCCGGCTCAAGGCCGCTGCGGCAGAAACCATCTAACCAGGCGATTCCCGGGACGGCCTGCGCGCCATCAAGGGCCGTCCGTTTACCCCCCGAAAAGTGCTCCCGCGATTTGACAGGCCGCGGGGGCGCTTTTTTGCGTTTGGGAGCAGGACGGGCAGCCTGCGCTTGTCATCCTGGCCGGATTGGTTTATACTGTCTATAGCACAGCAATCACTGAAACAGGGAGGGCATTCCTTATGGATCTGCAAGGCAAGTGTGTCCTGTTGGGGATCACCGGCGGCATCGCCGCCTATAAGATGGCCAATGTGGCCAGCGCGCTGAAAAAGCGGGGGGCCGATGTGGAGGTCATCATGACCCGCAACGCCACCCAGTTCATTACACCCCTGACCTTTGAGACTCTGACCGGCCACAAGTGTATCGTGGATACCTTTGACCGCGACTTTCAATTTGACGTCACTCATATTTCGCTGGCCAAAAAGGCGGACGTGATTCTGGTGGCCCCCGCCACCGCCAACGTCATCGCCAAGATGGCCCACGGCATCGCCGACGATATGCTGACCACCACCGTCCTGGCGGCCGGCTGCCCCAAACTGGTCTCTCCGGCCATGAACACCGGCATGCTGGAAAATCCCATCACCCAGGACAACATCCGCACCCTGGAGCGGTACGGATTCACCATCATTCCGTCCGAGAGCGGGGTCCTGGCCTGCCATGACGTGGGCAAGGGCCGTCTGCCCGCCGACGCCGTCCTGCTGGACTATGTGGAGCAGGCCCTCACCCCCAAGGACCTGGCAGGCCTGCGGGTGACCGTCACCGCCGGCCCCACCCAGGAGGCCATTGATCCGGTCCGTTTCCTGACCAACCACTCCACCGGCAAAATGGGCTATGCGGTGGCCCGGGCTGCCGCCATGCGGGGCGCCAGCGTCACCCTGATCCATGGCCCCACCTCCCTGGAGCCGGTGCGCTTCACGGAAGATGTGGCCATCACCTCGGCGCAGGATATGTACGAGGCCGTCACCAGCCGCTTTGAACAGACCGATATTCTGGTGATGGCGGCGGCGGTGGCCGATTACCGGCCCGCCACCGTGGCCGCCGACAAGGTCAAAAAGTCGGACGGGGATATGAGCATCCCTCTGGTGCGCACCGCCGACATTCTGGGCACCATCGGCCCCCGCAAAACCCATCAGTTCCTCTGCGGCTTCTCGATGGAAACCCGGGACATGGTGGCTCACTCGGCCGAAAAGCTCCAGCGGAAAAATCTGGACATGATCGTGGCCAACAACCTCAAGGACCCGGGAGCGGGCTTTGGGGTGGACACCAACCTGGTCACTTTCCTGACACCGGACGGCGGCGTGCGGCAGCTGCCCCTGATGAGCAAGGACGCGGTGGCCGGGGCCATTCTGGACGAAATTATGGCCCGGAAGGGCCGCTGAACAGCCCCTGCAGCCGATCGGGCCGGCGGTCTGCTCTTGTAGTATCCTACAAAAAAGAGAAGTGATTTCCGGCTTTTTCTCAAAAATGAAGGGGAACTGTTTATTTCGTCCGCTAAAAATACTATAATAATCAGTAACAATGCACCATTGTGTCCTGCGGGAGCCATCGGGCCCGGTCCAGGACTTCTTCCGGCCGGACGGGCCGCGGATATAGGGAGGTAACGCGTTTTATGAACATGTTCAGCAATTATGACCAGCGCCTGCTGGATCATGTCAAAAAGATTCATTTCATCGGCTGCGGCGGCAGCGGCATGTATCCGCTGATCCAGATTCTGGCAGCTAAGGGGTATGAAATTTCGGGCAGCGACGTGCTGGACGGCAGCATCATCCGCTCCGAGCGGGAAATGGGCATCAAGGTGACCCTGCACCACGACGCCGACAACATCGTCGGCGCCGATCTGGTGGTGTATTCGGCCGCCATCCCCAAGGACAATGTGGAGCTGGCCGCCGCCGAGAGCTACGGCATCCCCACGGTGGAGCGCAGCGTCCTGCTGGGCTATGTGAGCCGCCTGTACAAGAACAGCATCTGTGTCTCGGGCACCCACGGCAAGACCACCACCACCGCCATGATCACCACCGCCCTGGAACTGGCAGGCCGGGACCCCAGCGCCGTCATCGGCGGCAAGCTGCCCCTGATCGGCGGCTACGGCAAGGCCGGCAAAGGCGACGACATTGTGGTGGAGGCCTGCGAGTACGCCGAGACCTTCCTCAAGCTGACCCCCTACCTGTCGGTGGTGCTGAACATTGACAACGACCATCTGGACTATTACGGCAGCATGGGCGAGCTGAAGTTTGCCTTCAAGCGCTTCTCCCTCATGACCCAGTTTATGATTTTCGCCAACGCCGACGACAAGAACACCATGGATGTCATGTACACCATCCAGCGCCGTGTCCGCACCTTCGGCATCAAGAACAGCGGCGACTATCAGGCCATCAACATCACCGAGTACCGCCCGGGCTTCTATGAGTTCGACCTGAAGTCCTGGGACCATGCCACCGGCCACATCAAGCTGGCGGTGCCCGGCTACCACAACATCTACAACGCTCTGGCCATGTGCGCCGTCTGCCTGTCCATGGGCCTGACCGTGGAGCAGTGCGCCGATGCCCTGGCCTCCTTCAAGGGCGCATGCCGCCGCTTTGAGGTGTACGGCGAGTGCAACGGCGCCGTGGTGGTGGACGACTATGCCCATCACCCCACCGAAATGCGGGCTACCCTCACCACCGCCAAGGAACTGGGCTACAAGCGCCTGATCGCCGTTCATCAGCCGTTTACATACAGCCGCACCAAAATGCTGCTGAATGATTTTGTAGACGTGCTGAAGCTGGCCGACGTCACCGTTCTGACCCCGATTCTGGGCAGCCGTGAGCCCAACGACCCCTCCATCAACAGCGCCAAGCTGGCCGCCAAGATCCCCGGGGCCGTGGTGGTAGACAGCCTGGATGCGGCCGCCCAGTGGGTCAAGGAAAACGCCCGGGAGGGCGACCTGGTCATCACCCTGGGCTGCGGCGATATCTACAAGGCTGCCCGGATGATGGTGCAGGAGGGCTGAAAAGTCCATGAACGCGCCCATTGATATCCGGGATGTGGTGCTCCATACCCCGCGGCTGACCCTGCGCCCCTGGCGTCCGGAGGACCTGGAGGATTTTTACGCCTATGCCCGGGTGGATGGGGTGGGCCAGATGGCCGGATGGCTGCCCCACCAGAGCCGGGAGGAGACCCAAAAAATTCTGGACCTGTTCATCAGCCAGCACAAGACCTTTGCCCTGGAATATCAGGGCAGGGTGGTGGGTTCCCTGGGCATTGAGTGCTACGACGAGGAAAATTATCCCGAGCTGGCCGGCCCCCGGGGCCGGGAGATCGGCTATGTGCTGGCCAAAGACTGCTGGGGCCAGGGACTGATGCCCGAGGCGGTCAAGGCGGTGATCCGGTACCTGTTTGAGGTGGAAAAGCTGGATTTCCTGATTGCGGGCCACTTTGACCGCAACACCCGCTCGGCGCGGGTCATCGAAAAGTGCGGTTTCCGCTACAACAAGACCCTGCCCTATGAGACCCACTATGGCACCGTGGAGACCTCGGAGGAGAGCATTCTCTGGAACCCGGACCGCGCCGGCGTCTGATTTGAAGAAAAATTGAAAAAACCTCTTGCATTTTCCGCCAAAGTGTGGTATTATACTTGAGTCGCAAGACACTTTGGACGGTTAGCTCAGCTGGTAGAGCATCTGCTTGACGTGCAGGAGGTCACAGGTTCGAGTCCTGTACCGTCCACCAGACCCCGGAACATACGTTCCGGGGTTTTTCATTTCCTTGTGGTGTATCACCCAAAAAATCCCCGCCGTGGCGCAATGCCAGGCGGGGATTTTCAGTGTGGCGGGTCAGGCCGCCATGAAGCTCAATAGCCGTTCAGCCCCAGGCTGACGTCCAGGGCCTGGTTGACCCGTTTCTGGTCCTCGGGGGTGATCTGGCCGGCGCGCTGGCGCAGCCGGTGCTTATCCAATGTGCGGATCTGCTCCAGCAGCACCACGCTGTCCTTGGCCAGGCCGGTGTCGGCCGCCCGGATGTTGATGTGGGTGGGCAGGCGGGTCTTATCCAGCCGGGATGTAATGGCCGCCGCGATCACGGTGGGGCTGTGCCGGTTGCCGATTTCGTTCTGGACGATCAGCACCGGGCGGACGCCGCCCTGCTCCGAGCCGACCACAGGCGACAGGTCGGCGTAAAAAACTTCTCCTCTGTGTACCTCCATGGAACTCCCTCCTTACAGATTGGGGGGCGCGGTATCTGGCCGCTCTATGTGTTGGCGTGCCAGCGGCCCGCAGCCCTTTGGGTGACACCAGAAGTATGCCCCAAAGGCCCCGGGCCTATGCAGGCCGCCGCTGGTTTATCTTATGCAGGGAGTTCCGTTTTCTTCCAGCAGGCAGACCGCCATGGCCATGCCGCCGTCGTGGCTGAGGGTGAGATGGGCGGTGAGCTGGTGCTGAGCCACCCACTCGGCGGTCCGGCCCGAAAACCGGTAGGCCGGCGCCCCGGAGGGGAGCCGCACAGCCTGGATCTCGGCCAGGGAGAAGGGCCCCGCCAGACCGGTGCCCGCCGCCTTGAGGAAGGCCTCCTTGGCGGCGAAGTCGGCCGCTGCGCTGGCGATGCGGTGGGCCGAGAGGGTGCCCTCTCCCTCCTCCGAAAGGCCCAGGGCGGCCCGCTCCTCGGGGCCCAGCACCCGCCGCGCAAAGGCGGCCCCGTGGGGGCCGGTGAGGCTTTTTTCCATCCGGGCCACAGCGCACAGATCGCACCCGATGCCGAAGATCATACAGCTCCTCCTTTCCCGGCCGCCGGCCGGACCCGCTCTGGGCGGGAAAATGACCTGAAAATGGGACGATGCCCCACTTGGGGCCCGCGATGCAGGGAAAAAGCCCTCGCACCGTGCTCAAAACAGAGGCTCAAATACTACTTTAGATGTAGCTGTTTTGTAAATATTTGTATCCATACTTGAAGTTTGGGCCTGATTCGTGTAGAATAAAAGAAGCATTTGTGCGGCAGCCCGTGGCCGCAGACCGCTTTGTATCCACAAAGCAGAAGGGAGTGGATTGTTATGAGTGAACCTACTGCTATTTTTTCGATCCACGATGAAAAGGACGAGCAGATCCGTGAGATATTGCAGCAAGTGTATGCTGCGCTGAAAGAGAAGGGCTATAACCCGGTCAATCAGCTGGTGGGCTACATCCTGTCGGAAGACCCCACCTACATCACGACCCACAACGGCGCGCGCTCCCTGATTCGCAAGGTTGACCGCGATGACCTGCTGCAGGCGCTGCTGCGCAACTATCTGGATGTCTGATTCCATCCACATCTGATCCGGCCCGCTGCCCCCGTGAGGGGCGGCGGGTTTTTCGTTACCGGCGCAGGGGCAGGGTGAAAATCTGGTTCACCGTCACCTCATATTCCCAGGGCTCCCGCAGCTTTTTCAGCTGCTTTTCCAGCTTTTCGGTCCCCTCAAACAGGCCGATGCACTCGTGCCAGAAGGCTTTCATCCGGCTGATGGCGGCGGGAGCGCTGCCAAAGGCGGCGGTGTAGCCGGTGTACAGCCCATCCAGATAGGCCCGCAGCTCCTCTTTGGAGGCGGGGGCCCCGCCCCGGGCCCGGCGGAACAGGGCCGGGTCGGCAATGAGGCCCCGGCCCGCCATCAAGCCCGAAAGACCGGGCCAGGCGGCCTCCAGGGCGGCGAAGTCCTGGGGCGTGGTGATGTCCCCGTTGTAGCAGACGGGAAAATGGCAGGCGGGCAGGGCGGCGGCAAAGGTGTCCCGGTCCGCCTGGCCCCGGTACAGCTGGCGCATCACCCGGGGATGGATGATGAGCTCGGCCAGGGGATAGCGGTTGTAGACCTCCAGAATGGCCTGGAATTCCTCCGGCTTGTCCACTCCGATCCGGGTTTTGACCGAGATGGGCCCGCCCGCCTCCTCAAAGACCGTGTCCAGGAACCGGTCCAGAGCCTCCAGGTCCCGCAGCATGCCGGCGCCCTTTCCCTTGGCGGTGACGGTGCCGGAGGGACAGCCGAAATTTAGGTTGACCTCGGTGTAGCCCATCTGGCGCAGAACGCCGATCATCCAGGCGGCGCAGCTGCCGTCCTTGCCCAGAAGTTGGGGGATCACCGGCACGCCGGGGTTGGCCTCGGGCAGAAGCTCGTCCATCTTCTTTTTCACCGGGATGCGGTTTTCGGGCGGGGAGATAAAGGGGGCGTAATACCGGTCCGCCCCGCCGAAGATGTGCTGATGGGTCTGGCGCCAGACCCGGTCGGTGAGGCCCTCCATGGGGGCTGCATTGTAGCGCATGACATTGTCTCCTTGTGATATGGTTCGATGACACGATAGCATAGAGAAAGCCCCTTTGTCAAGGCGCAAAAAGGCCCGCCTTCCGGCGGGGAAGGCGGGCGCGGACGGGGAAAATTACCGGATGAAACTGGTGCGCTGCGGGGCCTCGGTCTCGGGCAGGCCGTAGGTCTCTTTGCCCAGGGCGATGCTCTTGATCAGGAAGGACATGTTCCGGGCCAGAACCCGCATGGTCTGCAGGCCCTCGGCATCCTGGGCGGCCTCGCCGGGGGCGCGGCCGTGGACGCTGTTCCAGTACTGGCTGGAGGCCACCGGCATGCCGGCGATGGTGAAGTATTTGTTCAGCTCGTCAAAGGTGGCAGACAGGCCGCCGCGGCGGGCCACCACCACGCTGGCGCCCACCTTCATGGCCTTGCTGAAGTGGGTGCTGTAGAACAGCCGGTCCAGGAAGGAGATCAGGGTGCCGTTGGCCGAGGCGTAATACACCGGGGACGCGATGACCAGGCCGTCGCAGGCCTCGAACTTGGGGGCCACGGCGTTGACGGCGTCGTCAAAGACACACTGGCCCTTCTGGGCACAGGTGTTGCAGGCGATGCAACCGCGGATGGCCTGGTTGCCAATCTGGATGGTTTCGGTCTCGATGCCCTCCTGGGCGAAGACAGCCTCCATCTCCTTGAGGGCGATGGACGTATTGCCGCCCACCCGGGGGCTGCCGTTGATCATAAGAACTTTCATGGATGTACACCTCGCTTGGTTTGCTTTGTACCAGTCTATGCGGCCCGGCGGGCCAAAAGCCAGTCCGGGAGCCGGGATTGGCTGGCTGTTTTATTATAACACGGCCCGGCCCGGAAGGAAAGCGGCCCGCCGCCGCGATTTTTTCAGAATTTGGCGCTTGACAACCGGGCGGGTCTGTATTACAATATGCACTGCGAAAGCTATATTTTTTCCTGTTTCTGAGACAAACAGGGGAGAATATAGCTTTTTTTAATGGGGCCCTTTGGTTGCCAAAAGGGCATGAAATTCACTACACAACGCAAGGAGCCTTAATTACATGCAGCAAAGCTTTATGAAAACAAAACCGGTTCTGCCGCTGGTGCTGTCCATGTCTCTGCCGATGGTGCTGTCGATGCTGGTGTCGTCGCTGTACAACATCGTGGACAGCTACTATGTGGCCCAGATCAGCGAGAGCGCCATGACGGCCCTGTCTCTGGTGTTCCCGCTGCAGAACCTGATCAATGCGGTGACCATCGGCTTTTCGGTGGGCGCCAACGCCGTCATCTCCTATCATCTGGGGGCCCAGGAAAGCCGCAAAGCCACGGCGGCCGCCTCCCAGAGCATTGTATGGAACGTCCTCCACGGCCTGGTGCTGACGGCCATCTGCATCCCCGTCATGCCGGCCTTTCTGGGGATGTTCACCACCGACGGGGTGGTGATTGACCTGGGCGTGCGCTATTCCCGGATCGCCTTTGCCTTCTCCGCCGTGGTCGCCGCGGCCATGTCGCTGGAAAAAATCTGCCAGGCCACCGGCAAGATGATGATGACCATGGTCTGCATGCTGTCGGGCTGCGTCACCAATATCCTGCTGGACCCGGTGCTGATCTTTGGCTGGGGCCCCTTCCCGGCCATGGGCGTGGAAGGCGCAGCCATCGCCACCGGCGTGGGCCAGCTGTTCAGCCTGGGCATCTATCTGGTCTGCTATTTCACCGGCCGTATCCCCGTCCGCATCCGTTTTGGCCGGGATATGATCGACTGGGCCATCACCCGGAAGATGTACGCCGTGGGCGTGCCGGCCACTCTGAATCTGGCCCTGCCCTCCCTGCTGATCTCCTGCCTGAACATCATCCTGACGGCGTACTCCGAGGTCTATGTGCTGGTGCTGGGCGTCTACTACAAGCTCCAGACCTTCCTGTACCTGCCGGCCAGCGGCATTGTCCAGGGCATGCGGCCCATCATCGGCTACAACTACGGCGCCCGGGAGCATGAGCGGGTCCGCAAAATCTTTATGACCGGCCTGACCCTCTCGGTGGGGATCATGGCGGTGGGCACTGTCCTGTGCTGGGTGGTGCCGGACTGGCTCATCGGCCTGTTCTCCACCAACGCCGAGACCATCGCGGTGGGCAGCACCGCCCTGCGGATCATCAGCCTGGGCTTTATCATTTCGGCGGTGTCGGTTATTTCCTGCGGCGCCCTGGAGGGCCTGGGCATGGGCGGTCCCTCGCTGCTGATCTCCCTGCTGCGGTACGCTTTGTGCATCATCCCGGTGGCCTTTGTGCTCAGCCGCATCTGGGGCGCGGTGGGCGTCTGGCACGCCTTCTGGGTTACCGAAGTGGTGGCCTCGGTGGTCAGCTGGCAGATCTGCCGCCGCAACGTCTTCTCCAAATCCCAATCCGATCCGGAAGACTGACAATCAAAAAGAGCGGACCCGCAAAGGTCCGCTCTTTTCAACTTTAACCCAGGTACTTGTGGAAAAACGCTGCCATGGTGTCGAAGGGGATGACGTCGGTCCGGTCGTAGAGATCGGTGTGGACCGCCCCGGGGATGATGAGCAGCTCTTTGTTTTCGGGGCAGGGATTGCCCTCCATCATGGCCGCAAAGGCGTCCCGGCTCATGTAGCAGGAGTGGGCCTTTTCGCCGTGGATCACCAGCACGGCGCTGCGGATTTCATTGGTGTAGGTCAGGATGGGCTGGTTGAGGAAGGAAATGCAGCCGGTGACGTTCCAGCCGCCGTTGGAGTTGAGGGACCGGGGATGATAGCCCCGGGGCGTCTTGTAGTAGTCGTAGTAGTCCTTCACAAAGAAGGGGGCGTCCTCCGGCAGGGGGTCCACCACGCCGCCTCCCAGCACATAGCTGCCGCTGCGGTAGTCGGCGGTGCGCTGGGCGTTCAGGGCAACCCGCTTGGCGTGGCGGGCTTCTTCGCTGTCCTCGGCGTCAAAGTAGCCCTTGGCGTTGATCCGGCTCATGTCGTACATGGTGGAGGTGACGGTGGCCCGGACCCGAGTGTCCAGGGCGGCAGTGTTCAGGGCCAGACCGCCCCAGCCGCAGATGCCGATGATGCCGATTTTGTCGGGGTTCACGTTGTCCTGCACCGACAGGAAATCCACCGCGGCCTGGAAGTCCTCGGTGTTGATGTTGGGGGAGGCCATGTACCGGGGCTGGCCTCCGCTCTCGCCGGTGAAGGAGGGGTCAAAGGCCAGGGTCAGAAAGCCCTTTTCGGCCATGGTCTGGGCGTACAGGCCCGAGGCCTGTTCCTTGACGGCGCCGAAGGGGCCGCAGACCGTAAGGGCGGGCAGGGGCCCGGCGGCGTCCGCCGGCTGATAGAGGTCAGCCGCCAGGGTGATGCCGTACCGGTTGTGGAAGGTCACTTTGCGGTGGGTGACCTGGCTGCTGGGGGCAAAGGTCTTGTCCCATTCCTGGGTCAGGTGCAGTGCTTCTTGGGTCATAGCCAAAAACCTCCTTTGGGATCTGCGTCCTGCTTGTGCATCAGGTAGAGCAGGTGATCGAGACAGTCAATCTTATATTCCACACAGTGGAGCGTCTGGAGCAGAGCTGCTTTTTGGCGGGCCAGCATGCGGTATTGTTCGCAGCGGCGGTGGGCCTGCTCCAGCTCCAGAAAGCGGGCGATGAGGTCGTCGTCGCATCCGGCGTCCGACAGGTTCCGCCGCAGGCGGAACACCTGCTCTTCTGAAAGGGTTTCCATCCGGCACACCTCCTTGGCCCGCTGGGGTTTGTTTCTGGTTGTATTGTAGGACAGCGCCGGTCAAATAGCAAATACTTCGTTTTTATTGGGAGAAATGCTTGGCAGGCATACCAAAAAGGGTGTATACTGAAAAGGCAAAAAGCGGAAAGGAGGACGGCAGGGGCCCGGAAGGCCGCGCCCTGCCGCATAGGGATGGAGATACGGACACTGCGCTATTTTCTGGCGGTAGCCCGGGAGGGCAGCATCACCCGGGCCGCCAATTTTCTGCACCTGACCCAGCCCACCCTGTCCCGGCAGATGCAGGACCTGGAGCAGGAGCTGGGCCGTCAGCTTCTGATCCGCAAAAGCCACCGGGTGGACCTGACCCCCGAGGGGGTGCTGCTGCGCAAGCGGGCCGAGGAGATTGTGGCCATGGTGGACAAGACCGAGGCCGAGTTCATCGCCCTGGAGGACACCATCAGCGGAGATATCTACATCGGCAGCGGCGAGACCCGGGGCCTGTGCCCCATTGCGGACCTGATCCGGCAGCTGCGGGCGGAGTGCCCCGGCATCCGGTATCACCTGCACAGCGGCAACGCCCAGGATGTGACCGACCGGCTGGACAAGGGCCTGCTGGATTTCGGCATCCTGATCCAGCCGGCGGACATCGCCAAATACGACACCCTCAGCCTGCCGGCCAAGGACGTCTGGGGGGTGCTGATGCGCCGGGACAGCCCCCTGGCCCAGAAGGAGTACATCGAAAAGGCCGACCTGATGGAGCTGCCTCTGATCTGCTCCCGCCAGGTCATCACCCCTCACCCGGGAGAAAACGCCTTTGCGGACTGGTTTGGGGAGGACTTCGGCAAGCTGGACATTGCAGTCAACTACAACCTGGTGTACAATGCGGCCCTGCTGGTGGAGGCAGGGGTGGGGTACGCCATCACCCTGGACGGCCTGGCCAACACCTCGGAGAGCAGCAAACTGTGTTTCCGGCCCCTGTGGCCAAGGCTGGAGTCGGGCCTGGATATTGTGTGGAAAAAGTATCAGGTGTTTTCACCGGCGGCGGAACTGTTTCTGTCCCGCCTGCGGGAGAAGATTGAGCAGGATCGGCGGATATGAAAAAACCGGAGCCTTTTGGAAGGCTCCAGTTTTTGGTTTGTGGGATCAGCGGGTTTCGCCGGCGGGCTTTTTGGCCTGACGGAAAGGCACCAGCCCGGTGCGGTTGAGGGCCACCATCACCGCCGGAATCAGGATCAGCTGGATGATGATGCCGGGGATGGCGTTGAGGAAGGCGCTGGCCATAAAGACCTGCAGGGTCAGGGCGCTGCCGGTCAGGCCCAGCAGCACCGCCTGCACCACGCCCCAGACGGCGCGGCCGGCCAGCATGGCCAGCAGCAGGCAGCGGTACAAAGCCCGGATGCACTGCCAGCGGG
The DNA here is from genome assembly GCF_002161315.1 of Faecalibacterium sp. An77. Lineage (NCBI taxonomy): Bacteria > Bacillati > Bacillota > Clostridia > Eubacteriales > Oscillospiraceae > Faecalibacterium > Faecalibacterium sp. An77. Next base: position 75,688 of record NZ_NFHK01000006.1, on the reverse strand, counting down.
ACCGGCTGTACAGCAGGCCCACCACCAGGCCGTAGGTCATCAGCTCAAAGGCCATGGAGGTGGCGGTGGGGAACAGGGGCGGCATCCCGAACAGGACCGACCGCAGCAGGGGCACAATGAAACCCACGGCTGCGCCGTACTGCCAGCCGCAGATCAGACCGCAGAGGAACACGGGAAGGTGCATGGGCAGCAGCATGCTGCCAATCTGGGGGATCTGCCCGGTGAAGAAGGGCAGTACCAGGCCCAGAGCAAGGAACATGGCGGACAAAGTCAGAGTTTTCAGCTGTTTGTTCACGTGATGGTTCTCCTTATACCTGTGTTTTGTGCCGCCGGATGCCGCAGCAGCCGGACGGAGGATTCCATATCCTACTATAGCACAAGAGAAGGAAAAGCACAAATGCCTTGTGGGAATAACCGGGCATATGGCCGCGGCATGACCCGGGTCAGGCTGCGTCGGGCTGGTGGAGCTCCGGCCACTTGCGGCGGAGGATCACCGCCGCAAGGACAGCCGCCAGAGCCGAGGTGGCGGGGAAGTTGATCCACAGACCCTGCAGACCCAGAGGCCACAGCACCAGCAAAAGCGCCACCGGGAACAGCAGGGCGGTGGACACCGAGATAATGGAGGCGGCCAGAGGCTTTTCGATGGCCAGCATATAGCTCTGGGTGGCAAAGGAGAGCCAGCGGGTCAGATAGGTCAGGCTGAACAGCTGCAGCGCGCCCACCGACATGGCCAGGGCATCCCCGGCGGCGCCGGCGATGAACAGCCGGGTAATCCAGGCCGGGGCCAGGCCGATGACCACCACCGACACCAGCGAGATGACCGCCGCCGCGATGAAGCAGCATTTTTCGATGGCCCGCACCCGGGAGAATTTCCGGGCGCCCCAGTTGTAGCCCACCGCCGGCTGGAGAGAATCGCACATGCCGTACATGAGGGGCTGGATGAAGCCGTCCACATACATCAGGACGCCGTAGACCGAGACGGCCAGCTCGCCGCCCAGCCGCACCAGGAACAGGTTCATCAGGATGGAGGTGATGCGGCCGGCGATGTTGTTCAAAAAGCTGGGGCAGCCGCAGACAAAGATTTGGCGCAGCTGCCGGGCCTCAAACCGGGGCCGGCAGAAGTGGAGCAGGGCTTTGCCCCGGACAAAGGGGATGAAAGCCAGCAGGACGCACAGGAACATGCCCAGCGAGGCGGCGAAGGCCGCCGCCCAGATGCCCCATCCGAACACGCCCAGAAACAGCACGTCGAAGGCGACGCAGAGGACCGACATCAGGATGTTCAGGTACATGCTGCCCCGGATGTAGCCCGAGATCCGCAGGTAGTTGTCCACCGCGAACAGGATGGTGGTGAAGGGGGAACAGAGGGCATAGGTCCGCAGATACTGGACCGCCTGGACGGCGAAATCGCCCTTGGCGCCCATCATGCCGATGAGGAAGGGCGCCGCCGCGAACATGATGGCCCCCATCAGGGCGCCGGTGGCCACAATCAGGATGCAGGCACAGGTGAAAATGTTGTTGGCCTCACGGCGGTTTTCCCGGCCCAGGGCGATGGAAATGGGCACCGAAGATCCCACGCCGATCAGGTCGGCCAGGGAAAAGTTGATGATGACAAAGGGCAGGGCCAGATTGAGGGCCGCAAAGGCGGTGGAGTTGAGAAAGTTCCCCACAAAGATGCCGTCCAGAAACTGGTACAGCGAGGAGGCCAGCATGCTGACGGCCCCGGGAATGGAGGCAATAAAGAACAGCTTTACAGGGGGTGTCTTGGCAAAAAGTGCGGTGGATTCCATAAAGATGAAACATCTCCTTTCTGTCATGGCGAGAGAAAAGCGGAGGACAAACCCCGGTGCGCCGGTCCGGGGCGGCGGTTTTCCATAAACCAAAAAAGGCGCCCGGCCATTGCAACAACGTAACAACAACCGAGCGCACTCGACATCTTATCCGATCAGAGATACAGCATCTCTTTGGTGTATTGCGATACACGATCCTCCGATGAGACGGTATTCTGTTTTTGTTCTCCGGGCGGGAACGCCCTCATTATAACGGATCTAATAAAAAAGTCAAGCCCCCCTGCAAAGGGGCGTCAATATGGCGTTTTGGGACGGTGTGTGTTATAGTATAAGAGATACGCCCGCGGGGCGCGCAAACCGATGGAGGGGGAAGAAAAATGTCCATTGAAAAAGTCAAAGCCTATTTTAAAACCTGCGGCATGGAGGACCGGGTGCTGGAGTTTCCGGTGTCCAGCGCCACGGTGGAACTGGCCGCCCAGGCGGTGGGCTGTGAGCCGGGCCGGATCGCCAAGACCCTGTCCTTTATGGTGAACGAGGGGCCGGTGCTGATTGTGGCCGCGGGAGACGCCAAGATCGACAACCACAAGTACAAACAGCAGTTTGGCACCAAGGCCAAAATGCTGACCGCCGACGAGGCCGCCCGGCTCATCGGCCACGCGGTGGGCGGAGTCTGCCCCTTTGCGGTGAACCCGGGGGTGACGGTGTATCTGGACGCCTCCCTCAAACGGTTTGAGACGGTGTTCCCCGCCTGCGGCAGCAGCAATTCCGCCATTGAGCTGACCATCCCCGAGCTGGAAAAGCACTCGGGATATACGGCCTGGGTGGACGTCTGTAAAAATTGGGAACAGCCCGCCCAGGGCTGACAAGCGTATTTTCGAGCAGAGAGGAGGCAGGATATGGTTACAGTCACCTTGCTGGGCACCGCGGCCACCATGCCGCTGCCCGACCGGGCCCTGACCGCGGCCCTTTTGTCCTGGGGCGGCCACAGTCTGCTGCTGGACTGCGGCGAGGGCACCCAGGCCGCCGCCGTGAAAGCCGGGGTGAGCCTTTCCAAACTGGAGGCCATTTGTCTGACCCATTACCATGGAGATCATGTGTTCGGTCTGCCGGGCCTGATGCAGACCATCGGATGCCAGGGCCGCACCGCGCCCCTGCTTCTGACGGGGCCCAAGGGCCTGGAATCCTTCTGGAGCGTGATGCGGGTGCTGGCGGGGCCGCTGCCCTATCCGGTGGTGCTGGCCGACGCGGGCGAACAGCCCCTCTGGTTTGAGGGCGGGGCGGAATTGTCCGCCATTCCCACCCGGCACCGGGTGCCCAGCCAGGGCTATGCCTTTTATCTGCCCCGGGCCGGCCGGTTTGACCCCGAAAAGGCCCGGGCCCTGGGGGTTCCCATGCAGGAATGGAAGCGGCTGCAGAAAGGGGAGGCGGTGGAGGCTCTGGGCCGCACCGTCCAGCCCCAGGAAGTTTGTGGCCCCGCCCGGCGGGGAATCCGGGTGGTGTTCTCGGGGGATACCGCGCCCTGTCCCGCGCTGGAAGCGGCGGCCCGGGATGCGGACCTGCTGGTCTGCGACGCCACCTACGCCGAGGAAGAACAGGCCGGCGAGGCCGCCAAGTATGGTCACAGCACCTTTTCCCAGAGCGCGGGCCTGGCGGCCCGGGCCGGGGCCCGGCGGCTGTGGCTGGCCCATTACTCCCCCCGCATCAAGGAGCCGGAGGAATTCCTGCCCCTGGCGCGGGCTATCTGCCCGGCGGCGGAATGCGGCTTTGACGGCAAGGCCGTCAACCTGCACTTTGAGGAGGCGTGAAATGACCATTGCAATGGACCCCGGTGCGGCTGCCGTTCTGGCAGCACTGCACAGGGCGGGGTATCAGGGCTATCTGGTGGGGGGCTGCGTCCGGGACAGTCTGGCGGGGCGGACGCCCCATGACTGGGACATCTGCACCAGCGCCAGGCCGCAGCAGGTGCTGGAACTCTTTGGGGAGGAACAGTGCATCCCTACCGGCCTGCAGCACGGCACCGTCACCGTCAAACAGGGCGGCGGCTTTTATGAGGTCACCACTTTCCGGGTGGAGGAGGGCTATTCGGATGGCCGCCACCCCGACCGGGTGAACTTTGTGGCGGATGTGCGGGAGGACCTGGCCCGGCGGGATTTCACCATCAACGCCATGGCCTACAACGACGCCGAGGGTCTGGTGGACCCCTTCGGCGGCCGGGAGGACCTGCTGGTCCGCCATGTGGTGCGGGCGGTGGGGGACCCGGCCCGCCGGTTTGAGGAGGACGGTCTGCGAATTCTACGGCTATACCGGTTTGGGGCCAAAGAGGCTCTGGACCTGGACCCGGCCACCGCCCGGGCCGCCCTGCAGGAGCGGACCCGGCTGGACTGCGTCTCGGCCGAGCGCATAGGACAGGAGCTGTACAAACTGCTCTCGGCCCCCAAACCCGCCCGGTGGATGCCGCCCGAAATTCTGGAACAGATTCTGCCCGGGCTGGACTGCGCCCGGCAGCCGGAGCGGTACGCCGAAAGCCTCCGGGTGGTGGATGCCCTGATGCCTGACCCGCTGGCCCGGCTGGCGGCTCTGCTGGCCCCGGCAGGAGCCGGGACAGCCTGCGACGCGGTGGCCCGGCTGCGGTGTTCCGGAGCGCAGGCAAAGGAAGTCTGCACCCTGGTGCAGGAGAGCGGTTTGACCCTCAGCGGGGACAGCCCCCGGCTTCAGGCCCGGCGTCTGCTGGCCCGGCTGGAGCCGGACACTGTCCGGCGATTGCTGGCACTGCGGCAGGCCCAGACCGGGCAGGCGGCCTTTGGAGAGACCGCCCGGGCCGCCGAGACCCTGCTGGAAGAAGGGGCCTGCTGCCGGGTGAGTCAGCTGGCCGTCACCGGCCGGGATCTGCTGGACCTGGGGGTGAAGCCGGGGCCCATGGTGGGCCGCCTGCTGGCCGAGGCCCTGGACCAGGTGATCGAAGAAACCATACCCAATCATCGCGCCGCCCTGCTGGGCTGGCTCAAGGAGAACCATAGTTTATGACAGATACGACAAGAGAACAGTACTCCCGCACCCGGCTGCTGCTGGGTCAGGCGGGATTGGATCAGCTTCGCCGAGCCCGTGTGGCCGTCTTTGGCGTGGGCGGCGTGGGCGGCTATGTGGTGGAAGCCCTGGCCCGCAGCGGCGTGGGAGCTCTGGACCTGATCGACGACGACAAGGTCTGCCTGAGCAACCTGAACCGACAGATCATTGCCACCCGCTCCACCCTGGGTCAGTATAAGGTGGACGCCGCGGCGGCCCGCATCCGGGACATTGACCCCGATATCCAGGTGCGCACCTACAAGACCTTTTACACCCCCGAGACGGCGGATCAGTTCGATTTCACCCAGTACAGCTATGTGGTGGACGCCATCGACACGGTGACCGGCAAGCTGGCCCTGGTGATGCAGGCCCAGGCCGCCGGCGTCCCCATCATCTGCTCCATGGGGGCGGGCAACAAGCTGGACCCCTCCCGCTTTGAGGTGGCGGACATCTACGACACCTCGGTCTGCCCGCTGGCCCGGGTGATGCGGAATGAATGCCGCAAACGGGGAGTCAAACACCTCAAAGTAGTCTATTCCAAAGAGCCGGCCCTTGCCCCGCGGATGGAGGAAATGGAGCCGGAAACCACCGCAGAGCCCACCGCCCGGCCCGGCGCGCCCAAAAAGCGGGCCCCGGGTTCCCTGGCCTTTGTGCCGTCGGCGGCGGGGCTGATTCTGGCCGGCGAGGTCATCTGCGACCTGACCGGCTGCCGCAACGGGTGAGGAAGCCCAATAAGGGAGGAAGACATGAAGTACAAACTGTTATCCAGCGATTACGACAACACCCTGGTTCCCTTTGGGGAAAAGCGGCCCCGCCCTGCGGTGGAGGCCGCCGTCCAGAAGATGCAGGCTGCCGGCGGAAAATTCGTTCTGAGCACCGGCCGGGCCTGGCCCGCCATCAAGACCCCCGGCCAGCTGGGGGCCATCCGCTTTGACTATGCCATCACCTGCAACGGCGCCTATGTGGTGGACCGCAATGGCGCTTCGGTCTACGAGCGGCCCCTCATCCCCGAGGAAATGTATGCCCTGGTGGACTTCTGCGAGGACTACGACTATCTGCTGCAGTTCAACTTCCGGGATGCCTATTATGCCTACTGCGGCTATGAGGGCCTGCGCAGCCGGTATGAGCGGATGGGAAGCCCCGGCCTTGCCTGTGTGGACGGCGAGGACCAGGACCGCCACCTGATCGATATGCCCCACGCTGCCTTTATGGTGGCTCCCGAGGAGGCCGTGGAGGCCTTCCAGAAGAAGTACGGCCACCTGAACCTGCATTTCATGCGGGTAGGCGGCCGGGATGAAATGGGCTGGTGCTGCTACGACATCGTCCGGGAAGGGGTGGACAAGGGCACCGGCCTGGCAGGTCTGTGCGAGGCTATGGGCATCACCCTGGAGGAGACGGTGGCCGCCGGCGACTCGGCCAATGATATCGGGATGCTGCGGGCCGCCGGCCTGGGCTGCTGCATGGACAACGGCAGCCCCGACGCCAAGGCAGCCGCCGACCGGATCATCGGCGACGTGCGGGAGGACGGCCTGGCCGACCTCATCGAGGAGCTGTGGTTCGACGGGCCCCGGGCAGAGCCCTCCGGCCGGGACCTGGGCTCGGCCTGGGGAGGCGCGTTCAAGGGATGAGCTTTCCTCCGGTTTACGGCCCCCATAGCAGGGCCCTGATCCTGGGCAGCTGGCCCAGCCCCAAGAGCTGGGCTATGGGCTTTTACTATGGCCACCCCAACAACCGGTTCTGGCCGCTGCTGGCCAGTCTCACCGGTGAGGCCGTCCCGGCCCGGGAGGACATCGAGGCCAAGCGGGGGCTGATTCTGCGGCATAACCTGGCCCTTTGGGACGTGCTGGCCAGCTGCACCATCGAGGGGGCGTCGGATGCCTCCATCCGGGACGCCGTGCCGGAGGACATCACCGCCCTTCTGGCCAAAGCCCCCATCGAGGCGGTGTTCTGCAACGGCGCCGCCGCTCATAAACTCTACACCCAATACATGCAGCCGGTCAGCGGGATTCCGGCCGTCCGGCTGCCCAGCACCAGCCCCGCCAATGCCGCCTGGCAGATGGACCGTCTGCGGGAGGCCTGGGGCAAGGCGCTGGGGCCCTACCTGCGGTGAAAAAAGAAAGATAAAATCATTTCCAAGCTGTAAATTCTTGACCCAAACCCTTGCGTTTTTGTTAAAAGGCTTTATTATTAGGGTATGAACAGCGTTTTTTAGCCCGAAGGAGATACGACCATGAGTAAAATCATCCGCACCGAAAAGCCCAGCGTCCTGCCCTTTTATGCGGCAGCGGCAGCAGGGCTTGTGCTGTGCATTGTCCTGCCGGTGTATAAACTCTGGGCGCTGGCGGTGATGCTGGTGGGGGCTGCGGCGGCTTTTGCCGCAGCCAGCCGGGTCTGCCCGCCGCAGGTGATCGAGCGGGAAGTGCCCTTCCACACCGGCAGCGGAGACGTGGACCAGATGCTCACCGACATCCAGCAAAAGCTGGATACCCTCCACGCCCTGAACGACGCTCTGCCCGATCCCCAGATGTCGGCGGCCATGGACCGGATGGAACGGGCCGGCCGCTCCATCATCGAGGTGGTGGAATCGAACCCCGCCAAGGCGAAGCAGATCCGCCGCTTTGCCAACTACTATCTGCCCGACGCGGTCCATGTGCTGGAACAGTATGCCGCCATGGCCCGGCAGGGGGTGCGGGGTGAAAACGCAGCGTCGGTCCGCACCGAAGTGGAGCGGAACGTGGGGGTCATTGCCACGGCGTTTGAGCATCAGCTGGACGCCCTGTATGCCTCCGAGAGCATGGACCTGTCGGCCGACCTGGCAGTCCTGGAGACGCTGATGAAAAACCAGGGATTGTAAAACCCGCCAACCCGCCCTCAGCGGTATCCCCCGCGGCTGTGCCGCTGCCCCCGGTCGGGGGCCGGTACCATGGGCGGCGTGCTCTGAAAAAGGGGATGCGGAGGTACCGCATGGTTTAGAGGAGTCCCCCCTCTGTCGCCTGCGGCGACAGCTCCCCCGCTGGGGGAGCGGACCGTGCACAAAGCCCCCGCCTGTGTTTGCCCCGTGGGTCCATAAACATCGAATGTATGTCCGCTGCAACAGCTGAGAACCATACGATTGCGGTATGATTTTGAGAAAGGATGAATCTTGCTATGGCTGACAACAACTCTCTGAACTTTGACTTCGACATGCCCGCCGCCCCCAGCCTGACCCTGGACCCCACCGGGGACCTGAGCGCCCCCGCGCCGGAGGAAGAAAAAAAGCCGGAACCGGAACAGAAGGAAGTCCGCCTGTCCCCTGAGGAACAGAAGATGGTGGATGACTTCGCGGCGAAAATCGACATCACCAACAGCCAGCAGGTCCTCCAGTATGGCGCCGCCAGCCAGAAAAAGATCGGCGACTTCTCCGAGGCGGCCCTGGCCAAGGTTTCCACCAAGGACCTGGGCGAAGTGGGCGGCATGATCACCGACCTCATCAGTGAACTCAAGAGCTTTGACGCCGCCGAGGAGGAAAAGGGGATTTTCGGCTTCTTCAAGAAAAAGCAGAACCAGCTGGAACAGATGAAAACCAAGTACAACAAGGTGGAGACCAACGTGGAGAGCATTCAGTCCATGCTGGAAAACCATCAGGTTCAGCTGCTCAAGGACATCGCCATGCTGGATAAGATGTATGAGCTGAACATGGCCTACTTCAAGGAACTGTCCATGTATATCCTGGCCGGCAAAAAGAAGCTGGCGGATGTGCGGACCGGTGAACTGCAGGCAGCCATGGACAAGGCCAAGCGCAGCGGCCTGCCCGAAGACGCCCAGTCGGCCCGTGACCTGGCCGACCAGTGTGAGCGGTTTGAGAAAAAGCTCTATGACCTGGAGCTGACCCGGAACATCAGCCTGCAGATGGGCCCCCAGATTCGCCTGCTGCAGAACAACAATACCATGATGGCCGAGAAGATTCAGTCCACCATCGTGAACACCATTCCCCTGTGGAAGAACCAGATGGTGCTGGCTCTGGGTCTGGCCCACAGCCAGCAGGCCATGGAGGCTGAGCGGGCTGTCACCAATATGACCAACGACCTGCTCAAGAAGAATGCCGAGGCCCTCAAGCTGGGCACCATCGAGACGGCCAAAGAGAGCCAGCGGGGCGTGGTGGATATCGAGACCCTGCAGCAGACCAACAAGAGCCTGATCGAGACCCTGGACGAACTGAACAAGATCCAGACCGAGGGCCGCAGCAAGCGTCAGGCCGCCGAGCAGGAGCTGACCCGCATCGAGGACGAGCTGAAACAGAAGATGATGGAGATCCGCAGCTGATATGGCAAACGCAGATTTTGAACCGAAAAAGGCGGCGTCCGGAGGCTTTGACGCGTCCAGCTACCGCACAGTGGAACAGGACGCGCCGTCCCGCAGCCTGACGCCCTTTCAGAAAAAGCTGGCCGGCCTGGAAAAGGCCCTGCCGGGTGTTCTGCGCACCCGGGCGGCGGCTCTGCTGCTGGCGTTGGTGATTGTGGCGGGGTCTGCCGTCGGCGTGGGCGGCTTCAAGCTGCGCAGCCGCTACAACGAGGCCAGGAGCTGGTATACCGTCGGCGTGGCCGCCGACAACGGCTACACCCTCAGCGATGAGCTGAACGAGCGGGCCTATACCGCAGCCAATGTCATCACCACCGCCCTCAACACCCCGGGCCTGGGAGCCGACAGCGCCGCTGTGACGGCGGCTCAGCAGGCTCTGGATGCCTTTGAGGACTGTCAGGAACGGGTGGCCCAGGGAACCGCAGGGATGGGGGAGATGTACGACGCCGACGAGGCGCTGGACTCGGCCATCAACCTGCTGTATGGCGAAATGCAGGCCCTGGCGGATGATCCCCTGAACATGGGCGCCGTCCAGACCCAATACGGCCGCTTCAACAGCGCCGGCACCGTCCTGGGCAGCCTGCACTACAACGAAGCAATCACCGCGTACCAAAACGACACCGACGGTTTCCCGGCAAGCCTGCTCAAGGGGCTGTTCGGTGTGAAAGAACTGGAGGTGTTTGGATGATCCATCTTTGGAAAAAGATTGCCGCCGGCACAGCCGCCCTTGCGGTGGCCGTGGCGGTGGTGGCGGTTCCGGCTTCGGCCGCCGTCACCCTGCCCAGCCTGCCGGCTGATCAGTGCGTGGTGGATGACGCCGGCGTCCTGTCGGAGTCCACCACCGCCTATATGAACGAGCTGAACGGCAAGCTGGAGGCCAACTGCGATGGCGCACAGATCGGCGTCCTGACCGTCCAGTACACCGGCAGCGCCTCCACCGAGGAATATGCGCTGGAGGCCTTCAACACCTGGGGCATCGGCGACAAGAGCGAAAACAACGGCGTTTTGATCCTGCTGGTGATGGAGTCGCCCCTCTATGCCGACGGCGACTACTATGTGACCTACGGCGACGGGTTCCGCAACAGCACCCTGGACCGTCAGGCCAGCACCCTGGCCCAGACCATGGAATATGATTTCGTGGCCAAAGACTACGATGCGGCCATCGAGACCTGTGCCTCTGCCGTCGCCAACACCATCGCCGACATCTACGGCGTGGATCTGAACAGCGGGGAAGCCGTGCCCCAGTCGGGCGGTTTCGTCAACGTGGGCGCCATCGTCATCGCCCTGGCCCTGCTGGTGGTCATGGTGATTCTGGTCTTTGGACCCCTGCTGAACAGCATGTTCCCCTTCTGCTTTGGTTTTGGTCTGGGCAGCGCGTTCCGCGGGCCCCGCTATTACCACCACTACCATCATCACATGCCCCCGCCTCCTCCGCCCCGTGGTCCTCGCGGACCCCGCGGGCCCCGTCCGCCCTATGGCGGCGGATTCGGGGGAGGATTCGGCGGCGGTGGTTTTGGAGGCGGCGGCTTCGGCGGCATGGGCGGCGGTTCCAGCCATGGCGGCGGCGGTGGCCGTGGCCGCTGACTTACTTTTCTAGAAGAAAAGTAAGCAAAAGACTTTTCACTGTGTACCATGCAGTTTCCGGGTCTCCGAAGGCTCCACGGGGCCTTTACGCTTCGGCTCGCTCCCGGCGTTTGGGCCTGCGGCCCGGTACAATGCAAACTCCCTCATAGCCCGGTTTATCCTTCTTACAGGGTACGGTATACTCTGGCCGAGCATAGGTCTGAATTTTTAAGCGGATTGTGTCCGGCGCAGAAAATTTGGCTAAGTGCAAGAGGTCTCACCTGGTACCGACAACTACTGTAATCCTCACCGGGCCCTGCTGACAATCAGGTTCCAGCCGCTTTACAAGGTTCCCGGCCTGCGGCCTGCTTCAATGAGAAGTCTGGCTGCTGGCGGAGAAAAGGGCGCCTGGATCGGCACAAAAGCAAAAAGAAAAACCCCGTTCTGCACAACTGCAGAGCGGGGTTTTGTGGTCTTTGGGGGAAGGGGTTTACTTGGTGCCGTAGATACGGTCGCCGGCGTCGCCCAGGCCGGGGACGATATAGCCCTTCTGATCCAGGTACTCATCCAGGGCGCCCAGGTAGATCTGGACGTCGGGGTGAGCGGTGCGCAGAGCCTCCACGCCTTCGGGAGCGCCGATCAGGCCGATGAACTTGATGTGCTTGGCGCCGCGCTTCTTAATCATGGTGATAGCGTCCACAGCGCTGCCGCCGGTGGCCAGCATGGGGTCCAGAACCAGGACGTCGCGCTCGCTGATATCGGTGGGCAGCTTGCAGAAGTATTCCACAGGCTGGAGGGTCTCCTCATTGCGGTACAGGCCGATGAAGCCCACCTTGGCGGCGGGGATCAGGGTCAGCATGCCGTCCAGCATGCCCATGCCGGCCCGCAGGATGGGGACCAGAGCCAGCTTGCGGCCTGCCAGGACCTTGGTCTTGGCCATGGTGATGGGGGTCTCGATCTGGACTTCTTCCAGCGGCAGGTCGCGGGTGGCCTCATAGCACAGCAGGGTGGCGATTTCGCCCACCAGGTCGCGGAATTCCTTGGTGCCGGTCTGCTTGTTGCGCAGCAGGCTGATCTTGTGCTGCAGCAGGGGATGCTCAACGATCATCGGGTTCATAAATACACTCTCCTTTAAAAGGTTTGGTACAGAGGATGTTGGGTCCGCTCAGCGCTGCTCCAGCGCCATCAGCTTTTCGATGCGGCGGTTGTGCCGGCCGCCCTCAAAGGGGGTGGACAGGAACAGATCCACCAGCTGGCAGGCCAGGCCGGGGCCCACCACACGGCCGCCCATGCACAGGGCGTTGGCGTCGTTGTGGCGGCGGGTATACTCGCAGCTGAAGCTGTCCGAGCAGCAGCAGGCACGGATGCCCTTGACCTTGTTGGCGGCCATGCTGATGCCCACGCCGGTGCCGCAGAACAGCAGCGCCTTGTCGCACTGGCCCGAGACCACGGCGTCGCAGGCGGGGACGGCCATATCGGGATAGTCCACGCTGTCGGTGCTGTGGGTGCCGAAATCAATGTAGGGGATGCCGGCCTCGTCCAGATGGGCGCGGACCGCTTCTTTCAGCTCAAAGCCGCCGTGATCGGCAGCGAGCGCGATGGGTTTTGCCATGAAAAATACCTCACTCACTCTTGTTCAGTTTGGGCAGCGGCCAGGCGTTCGGCGCGTTCCCGCTCGGCCTGGCTGAGCCGATGATAGTCGGGCAGCAGGGCCGCCGGCGGGACGGTAAGGCCGGCCTCGGCCATCCGCTGGGCGGTCAGGGCCACCCCTGCTCCGTGCCCGCCCCGCAGGGCAGGGGGAACAGGCAGGACGCCTTCCGCCTCACTGTAAATATTATAACACAGATGGGCCCCGTCACCAACAAAAAATAGGGGCTTTTTGCAGCTTTTTACAAAATCCTCAAGGCTGGCGGCGGCCCGGGCGTCGTCCTCCATCAGGCGGGCGTGGGTTTCCAGGTCAAAGGCGGCGCAATAGACCTGCCCGCGCCGGGCGTCCAGGGCACAGAGAACCGTTCCCACGCCGGCATGGCAGGCGGCCAGGGCTTCCAGGGTGGAGACCGGGGCGCAGGGGGTCTGGCGGGGCAGGGCCAGGCCCTTGACGGCGGCCAGGCCGATCCGCAGGCCGGTAAAGCTGCCCGGTCCGGCGTTGACGCCGTACAGGTCAATGTCGGCGCAGCTCATCCCGCAGGTTTTCAGACAGGTGTCGATCATGGGCAGCAGGGTCTCGCTGTGGGTCAGGCCGCCGTCCAGAAAGGCTTCGTACAGCAGGCGGCCGTCCTTCATCAGGGAGACGCTGGCGGTCTTGCCCGCGGTGTCTACGGCAAGGATATTCATAGCTGCACCCCCTCAATGGTGATCCGGCGGGTGGTGGGGTCCAGCGGCTGGATGTCCACCCGGACGGGATTTTCCTGGTCCAGCAGAGGGGCCAGGTTTTCGCTCCACTCCGCCGCCACAATGGCGCCCTGGTCCAGATAATCGTAGAAGCCGGCGGCGGCCAGGTCGTTTTCGGTGTGGATGCGGTAGAGGTCGAAATGGGCCATGGGGCGGGGGCCCCGGTAATAGTTGACAATCGCAAAGGTGGGGCTGCTGACCGGGTCGGTGCAGCCCAGGCCTTCGGCCAGGCCGCGGCAGAAGGCGGTTTTGCCTGCGCCCAGCCCGCCGGTAAAGGCGATGATCGCCCCGTCGGGGAGGACACCGGCCAGGCGGCGGCCCAGCGCGGCGGTCTCCTCGGGGGAGCGGGTGATGAATTCAGCCATGTTGTCACCTCAAAAACAAAGATGCAGCGGCCAGGCACAGCCGCTGCATCCAGTATAGTATAAATCGGCAAAAAGTGCAATCCGGTGCTGGGCGGCGGAAGGGCCGTCCCGCCCGGATGGCGGGGGGTTAGGCGGCTGCGCTGCCCTCATCCAGCGTGTAGAGGGTGGCCTGGTCGTTGCCGTGGACCAGGACAAAGGCCGCATAGCGGTGGGGCGAGGTGCCGCCCTGGGACAGGTACCAATAGACGTCGTCGGGGCCGTAGGTGGCAGCGGCGGAGTCCACAGCCTGCAGAATGTTCTTGCCCATAATCAGCTGGTTGACGGTGCCCCAGAGGATGTTGCGGGAATAGATGGTGTAGACGTTGTTCACAAAGCCCACCACCGCGCTGGCGCCGCCCTCCAGCAGCGCCTTGGACATGGCCAGATCCACCTGGTTGCTGCCGCCGAAGAACTCACAGGCCTCGGAGAACACCATGGTGCCGTTCAGCTGGCCGCCCCGGTAGGTGGAGGAGAAGAAGGAGGGGGTGATGCAGTAGACGCCGTTCACCTTGATGACCCGATGGGTCAGCAGGTCAAAGCCATACCGCAGGTCGTTCCAGAAAGAGGACTCCTCCCGCAGGATCAGGACGGGGGCAGTGGACAGGCGCGGGAACAGCCAGCCGGAATTGTAGGTGTAGTAGGCGCCGTGGGTGCTGAGGATGCACAGGTCGTAGTCGTCCATGTGCCTGAGGTCGTTGACGGTGACCTCGGTGTCTAGGGTGGTGCTCAGGCCCCACTTGGTCCAGTTTTCCTGCATCACAGTGTAGTTGGGGTAGCGGCTGGAATTGACGGTGTTGTCAAACGCATAGTAAATGATGGCGTTGCCCAGAGGAAGGGTGTCGTTCTGCTCGTCCAGAGGGCTGACGGCCAGCTCCTCGGGCATATCCAGCGGCAGCTGGACCAGGGTTTCGTCCTCTTCCTCCCAGTCGGTCAGCAGGATGCCGCCCAGAACACCGCAGTCGTAGGTGAAGGAGTACATCCCGTTTTCTTCATCGTAATAGATGGAGTCGGCCTGGATCAGGCCTTCCTCCGCCAGAGCGTCCAGCTGGGTCTGGGCGGCCTCCTGGCGCTGGTCCAGCTCCATTTCGGCGTAGGCATCGCTTTGGACCAGGGCTTCCACGGCGGCGTCCGCCTCCGCCATCTGGGCGGCGTCGGCCTGGGTCAGGGTTTCAGCGGTGCCGGAAGCAGCCGCTTGGTCGGCCGCAAAGGCGGCCGGGCTGGCCACGGTGACCAGCAAGGTAAGAGCACACACGGCGCACAAAACACGCTGTCCGAGGTGCGAACGATTCAAATTCATGTTCTGTCCTCCCAAATCAGGCGGGCCGGTCAATCCGGCCCTTCGGGATATTCAGGAATCATTTCCAAATATCTTGGTTCCATTGTAGATTCATCCAGAGTCTTTGTCAAGAATCGAACTTTGCTTTTGGGTTGTTTTTGCAAAGCTGTCACAGTTTGGCTGGGGGCCCGGCTTGAATGGGAGCGAAAAATGCGGTATACTGATAAAGAATCAACTTTTTTCGCCCTGTGCCGCTGCGCAGGGCCGCGCGGCGCAGTGCGCCCTGGCGGGCAGGAACGCCGCAGGACCGGAGGAGCGCCGCCTGAAATCGTTGGATTTGCTGTGAGAGGTGGTGCTTTTTTGCTGGAAAGCGTTCGACTTTATGCCAAGCGGACCGACAAGGTCTTTTGGTTTTTCTGCCTGTTCAGCAGCGCCATGGCGGTGCTGATGCTGGCCTCCTGGGCGGCGGAACAGGGCGGCGGGTTTGCGGTGGATGAGATCACAGGCCAGATCACCGGCATCGGCGATTTTCGCCGGGCCATGGTTCAGGCCGCGTCGGCCGGGCTGGGCATTGTCATTGCCCTGATTTTGTCTACGGTGGATTACCGGAGCCTGGTGAAGGTGTGGCCCTTTCATGTGGTGTTCACCTGGGGCCTGGTGCTGCCCACCCTGTTCATCCACAATCTGAGTCTGGGTCCTCTGACCATTGGATACAATGCAGGCGACACCGACAACTATTCCTGGTATAAGCTGGCGGGTTTTACCTTCCAGCCCACCGAGCTGGCCAAGATCAGCTTCATTCTGACCTTTGCCATGCACCTGAACAACGTCCGCAGCCGGATCAATGAGCCCAAGGAGCTGGCAAAGCTTCTGGTCCATCTGGCGGCGCCGATTCTCCTGATTCACATTCAGGGCGACGACGGCACCGCCATCATCTACGGCATCATCGGCTGCTGCATGATGTTTTCCGCCGGACTGAGCTGGAAATACATTGTGGCGGCCCTGGCGGGGGCGACGGCGGCCATTTCGGCGGCCTTCATGTTCCTCAGCGACAGCATCGGCAAGAGCTATCAGTGGTACCGGATTCTGGCGGTCATCGACCCCGAAAACGAGACCAACTGGGCCCCCAGCGAGGATGTCTGGAAGAACATCGTCTACCAGCAGGACCGGGGCGAGGTGGCTCTGGGCTCCGGCGGGGTGTTCGGAAACGGATTGTTCAGCGGGGACTATTACAGCGTCCCCAACGCCCACAACGACTTTATTTTCAGCTGGGTGGGCAACGCCCTGGGCTTTGTGGGGTGTCTGGTGGTGCTGGGGGTGCTGATCGCCCTGGTGATCCGCACCTTTGCCATCGGAGCCCGCAGCGAGGATATGCTGGGCAGTTTCATCTGTGCCGGCGTGGGCGGGGCCTTCCTGGCCCAGATCGCCGTCAATGTGGGGATGAACCTGCGGGTGCTGCCGGTCATCGGCGTGACCCTGCCCTTCTACTCCGCCGGCGGCAGCTCGGTGACCATGCTGTATATCTGTGTGGGACTGGTTTTGTCGGTCCACATGCACAACAAGAAAAAACTGTTCGGCTGACGCCGGGCAGAAACGCAAAAGGCGCGCCATTCCGGCGCGCCTTTTCCTTTTGTTTACTTCTGGGCCGAGAAGGCGGCGGCTTCTTTCAGCCAGTCCATCAGCTGGTCGTCGATCTGGTCGGGGGCCGACACCACGATATGATGGGTCCACCGGCCGGGATAGGGCTCTGTGGCCACCGCCACCCGGGGAGATTCCAGTTTCCGGGCCAGGCCGACGGTTACAACAATATAACAGGGCGGCATCTCTTTCTTCTTTTTTACCTGCAGGAAGGAAACGCAGCCGAACAGATGGCGGTTATAAAAGGAAATCTGGCTTTTCTGCACCTTGATGCGGACGTCGGGGATTTCGTCCAGGATGCGGGCCTCCAGGGCCTCGTAGAGGGGCAGGGCTTCCTTTTGCAGTTCAAAAAAGTGCAGGGTATCCCAATCCATGGTCCAGCCCTCCTCTCACCCCTGACGGAGAATCTTCTCCATGGGGCGGCCCTTGGCCAGCTCGTCCACCAGTTTGTCCAGACGGCGGATCTCCTGCATGAGAGGGTCTTCGATGGTCTCCACCCGCACCCCGCAGACCACACCCTGGACCAGTTCCCGGTTGGGGTTGGGGGCGGGGGCCTGGCGGAAGAAGTCCCCGTAGGTGACTCCGGTTTCCACCGCCTGGGCGATCTGGGCCGGGGTGTAGCCGGTGAGCCAGCTGGTGACCTGGTCCACCTCGTCGGCGGTGCGGCCTTTTTTGACCGCCTTGTTCACCAGCAGGGGATAGACTTTGGCGAAGGGCATGGCGTAGACTTTTTCGTTTGTCATGGCAGGGGACTCCTTTCCGGTTGGTTCTGTTCCTATCATAGCATGGAAGGAGCCCCGGGGCAAGGCAAAAGGGGCGGGAGAGCACAAAAAAGCCCGGAACCTGTTTTGCACAGGCTCCGGGCGGGATGGTTGAAAATCAGCCGGGGTAGCGGTCCACCATCAGCAGCTCCTCCGCGCGGCGAACTTGTTCGTCGGTGGGGAGCTGGGCGTCGGCGAGGGAATAGGGGATGCCCAGCTTCTGCCACTTGAACAGGCCCAGGGTGTGGTAGGGAAGAACCTCCACCCGCTGGACGGTGGGCAGGCTGGCGATGAAGGCGCCGGTCTGGCGGAGACCTTCCTCATCGTCGGTGAGGCCGGGAACCAGCACATGGCGGATCCAGAGGGGAACCCCCAGGCCGGCAATATGCCGGGCCATGGCCAGAATGTTCTCGTTGGACTTGCCGGTCAGACGGCGGTGCTTTTCGGGGTCGATCTCCTTCAGATCCAGGATCACCAGGCTGGTGACCTCCATCAGGGCGTCAAAGGCCGCCAGATAGGCGGGGTCGTCGGGCCGGAAGGGCTCGCCGGCGGTGTCGATGGCGGTATGTACCTTTTTGGCCCGGGCCAGCCGGAACAGCTCGGTGACAAAATCCATCTGGAGCAGCGGCTCTCCGCCGCTGACGGTGATGCCGCCCTTTTTGCCCCAGTAGTTCCGGTAGCGCCAGACATGCTGGAACAGGTCGCCGGCGGTCCAGGGCTGGCCGCAGCCGCAGGCCCAAGTCTCGGGATTGTGGCAGTAGCGGCAGCGGAGGTTGCAGCCCTGGAGAAAGACCACAAACCGGACCCCCGGCCCGTCCACCGAGCCGAAGCTCTCCAGGGAGTGGACCAGCCCCTGTGTATTACATCCGGGCATGGCAGGTGCGGCTGATGACATCCAGCTGCTGCTCGCGGGTCAGGTCGATGAACTTGACCGCGTAGCCCGAGACGCGGATGGTGAAGTTGGCGTACTCTTCCTTCTCAGGATGCTCCATGGCGTCCAGCAGCTTCTCCTTGCCGAAGACGTTGACGTTCAGGTGGTGTGCACCCTGGTCGAAGTAGCCGTCCATGACCTGGACCAGGTTCTCCACACGCTCGCCCTCGCTGTGGCCCAGGGCGTCGGGGTTGATGGTCTGGGTGTTGGAAATGCCGTCCAGTGCCCAGTGGTAGGGCAGCTTGGCCACCGAGTTCAGAGAGGCCAGCAGGCCGTTCTGCTCTGCGCCATAGCTGGGGTTGGCGCCGGGGGCGAAGGGAGTGTAAGCCTTCCGCCCATCGGGCAGGGCGCCGGTGTACTTGCCGTAGACCACGTTGGAGGTGATGGTCAGGATGGAGGTGGTAGCCTCGGAATTGCGGTAGGTGTGGCGCTTCTTGATCATCTCCAGGAAGGTGCGCAGCAGCCAGACGCCGATCTCGTCGGCGCGGTCGTCGTCGTTGCCATACTTGGGGAAGTCACCCTCGGTGACAAAGTCCACCACCAGGCCCTTCTCGTCCCGGACGGTCTTGACCTTGGCGTACTTGATGGCGCTCAGAGAGTCAATGACGTGGGAGAAGCCTGCAATGCCGGTGGCAAAGGTGCGGCGGACGTCGGTGTCGATGAGGGCCATCTCGGCTTCCTCATAGTAGTACTTGTCGTGCATGTACTGAATCAGGTTCAGCACGTTGACGTACAGGCCGGCCAGCCAGTCCAGCATCCGGACAAACTTGGGCAGGACCTCGTCGTAGTTCAGGTACTCGCCGGTGACGGGGGCGTATTCGGGGCCCACCTGCTCGCCGTTCTTCTCGTCCACGCCGCCGTTGATGGCATACAGCAGGCACTTGGCCAGGTTGGCGCGGGCGCCGAAGAACTGCATTTCCTTGCCGGTCTGGGTGGCCGAGACGCAGCAGCAGATGGAATAGTCATCGCCCCAGACCGGCTTCATGACGTCGTCGTTCTCGTACTGAACCGAGCTGGTGTCGATGGACACCTTAGCGGCGTACTTCTTGAAGTTCTCGGGCAGGGCCGAGGAGTAGAGAACGGTCAGGTTGGGCTCGGGGGCGGGGCCCATGTTCTCCAGGGTGTGGAGGAAGCGGTAGCAGGTCTTGGTGACCATGCTGCGGCCGTCCATGCCGATGCCGCCCACCTCCAGGGTGGCCCAGACGGGGTCGCCCGAGAACAGCTGGTTGTAGCTGGGGATGCGGGCAAACTTGACCATGCGGAACTTCATGACCATGTGGTCAATCAGCTCCTGGGCCTGGGTCTCGGTGAGGGTGCCGTTGTCCAGATCCCGCTGGATGTAGATGTCCAGGAAGGTGGAGATGCGGCCCACGCTCATGGCAGCGCCGTTCTGGGTCTTGATGGCGGCCAGGTAGCCGAAGTAGAGCCACTGGCAGGCCTCCTTGGCGTTCTTGGCGGGCTGGGAGATGTCGTAGCCGTAGATCTCGGCCATCTTCTTCATCCCCTTGAGGGCGCTGATCTGGCGGGCCAGCTCCTCGCGCAGGCGGATGACATCGTCGGTCATGGTGCCGTCGCCGCAGTTGGCCAGGTCGTTCTGCTTGGACTCGATCAGGTAATCAATGCCGTACAGGGCCACACGGCGGTAGTCGCCCACGATGCGGCCGCGGCCGTAGGTGTCGGGCAGGCCGGTGATGATGTGGCTGTGACGGGCCTTCTTCATCTCGGGGGTGTAGGCGTCAAAGACCGCCTGGTTGTGGGTGCGGGCGTACTCGGTGAAGATCTTGTGCAGCTCGGCGCTGGGCTGGTAGCCGTAGGTGGTGCAGGCCTGCTCCGCCATCTTGATGCCGCCGTAGGGCATGAAAGCACGCTTCAGGGGCTTGTCGGTCTGCAGGCCCACGATCTGCTCCAGATCCTTCAGGCTCTCGTCAATGTAGCCGGGGCCGTAGGAGGTCAGGCTGCTGACCACTTCAGTCTCCATGTCCAGAACGCCGCCCTTGGCGCGCTCCTCTTTCTGCAGCTTCTGCAGAGCGCCCCAGAGCTGATTGGTGGCCTCGGTGGGGCCGGCCAGGAAGCTCTCATCCCCGTGATAGGGGGTGTAGTTCTTCTGGATAAAGTCCCGGACGTTGACCTCTTCCTTCCAGATGCGGCCCTCAAAGCCTTCCCACTGCATATAATCCTTCATTGGTTGCCTCCTCTAGGATTTGGGTAGATGAAAGTTAGAATAAACTAACTTATCGGAATAATAGAAAGGGCACTGACCAACGGGCAGCCCCTTCTGACGACATATGCGCCGCCCGGCACGGGTCGACCACACCATCTTGTGGTTGGTGGGTTTGTCCCTGCCTTATTTATCATAGCATGAAACGTCGAAAAATCAAGAGGAAACCACTAGGATTTGTCGCCCGGTCACAAAAGTTGGTGCTTTGCACAAAGCCGGGGGAGCGGCGCGGCAAGGATTGTGCGGAACATCCAGACAGAAATTTTGGAAAATTTGTTCTGGGGTATTGACAGATACCCACAGGTATGGTATCCTTTTGGCACAGAGGTTAGAAAACACTAACCGATGAAGCCTCAGCAGGAACAGCGCGAGGATTCCTGCTGATACGAGAACTCCTCCATTCCATTCTCTCTTTATATCTGGGGGCAGCGGACGGTTTTTTGGTTTGCACCGCAGCCGCGCCCCACACGGCAAAACAAAAAAGCGGGTCGTCCGGTCTGACCAGCCGGAGGCCCGCCTTTTTGTTTGGTTCAGCCGGATTTTTTGGGGCGGGCGCGGGTCCAGCGCCGCTGGATGAAGAAAAATCCTACACAGCTCACCACAAAGGGGAGATAATAGGTGGCGGCCCGGTAGACCACCAGGGCGGACATGGCGGCGCTTTCCCCCAGAAAGCCGGTGAAAATCAGATAGAAGGCCGTCTCAATGGAGCCCATGCCGCCCAGGTTGGGCAGGGCGTTGGACAGCAGCATCATCAGGGCCGCCAGGGTCTGGACCTGTCCGAAGGTGAGGGGCGCCAGACCCATGAACCGGATGCTGAACCAGGGGATGGTGTACATCAGGGCCAGCTTGCACACCTGCAGAGCAAAGACCTGCAGGCAGAGGAACCGGTTCTGGAGCAGACGGCGGCTCTCGGTGCACAGGCCGTCCAGCTGGGCGGTCCAGCTCTGACGCCGGGCCTGCCACTTGTCGGTCCGGGGCAGCAGACCCAGCAGGCGATAGGCCAGTTTCTGGATGGTGCGGCTGGTGCAGACCAGCACCAGCGCCAGAATGATGACGGCCACCACCAGACAGGCGGGCAGCAGATAGCGCATCAGCCCGGCCGAATCGGCGTCCAGCAGCCAGCGGCCATAGAACAACAGCAGCACCGCCGCATACAGCAGGACGGCGCCCTTGTGAAAGACATATTCCAACGTCATCAGGCCGATGCCGGGGCCCACGTCCAGGCCGTTCAGGCTGATGTCATAGCCCTGCATGGGCATGGTGCCCGCGCCGAAGGTCACCACATTGCCGAAAGCCCCCAGAAAGGACAAATCTAGCCCCCGGAGGAAAGGATAGTCGGGCACCCGGCTGGAAAGAACCCGCTGGTTGATGATTCCCTCCATGAGGGGATAGGTGAGGCCCAGCAGAAGCAAAAGGGCAGTCTGGCCGATGGTCAGGCTGTGGAGGGCGGCAGAGATCTCGGACAGATGGTCCTTGAAGATGTAAAACATCAGGCCGGTCAGGGCCACAAGGGTCAAAACCGAGAACAGGCCCCGCCGAAGAGAGAGTTTGCTGTCGGGCTGGGCGGGATGAGGAGATGACATAGAGGACAGGCTCCTTTCCAAAATGGGACATCCGGACGGGATGAATACAGGATAAGTATACCACGCATGGTCGGGAAAGTTTATAAACAGAATGGAATTTTTGTGGAAAAAGACCGCTCCGGCGCGAAGAAAGAAAAAATACAGCCCGGAGAGAAGCGTGAACTTCTTCCGGGCTGTAAAAACGTGTGTGGGTGATTTTTGTAATATTCAGACGAAATATTACAAATCGGCGGGATGACTCTGGGCCAAAAGGGTTTCCACCTGCTGCCGCAGGGTGTTGGCAAAAGCCTCCTTGGAGTAATACCGCTGGTAGAGGGCGCGGCAGGCGGGAGCCATCCGGGCCGGGAGGCCGGGGTTCTCGATCATCTTGGTCATGGCCTCGGCCAGCTCGGCGGGGCTGTCGTTGCGGTAGACGAAGCCGTCCACCCCCTCGGTGATGAGGCCGGCGGTGCCGGTATGTTCGGAGACAATGCCCGGCTTGCCGAAGATCAAACCCTCGGTCACAAAGGTGGGCATGGGGTCATCCCGGGAGCTGCACACGGTGCAGGCGCACTGATCCATCAGGGACTTGATCTCCCCGCGGGTGAGGCGGTTGACATAAAAGACGTTGGAAGGGTAGTCGGCCGCCAGCTGCTTGACGTCGGCCAGCAGCCGCTTGTCGGCCCCTTTGCCCACAAAGAGGAAGGCCGCTTTGGCCCGGGTTTCGTCGGGCAGCATCCGGATGGCCTGGACCAGCAGGTCCTGACCTTTCCGGATCTCAAAGGCGCCCACGCTGACCAGCAGGGGCAGACCGCCCGCAAAGCTGATGTCGTAGTGCTCGAAGTCGTCCTGTGCATAGTCGGGCAGGCCGTAGATCAGCTGGCCGATTTCAAAGTCGGGGCGGTGTTCGTGCATGGCGGCGGTGGCATGGCTGCCCACCGCGCAGACCCGAATGTTGGAGGACAGGGTCCGGGGAATCAGGTGGGACAGATACCCGTATCCCACAAAGGCGTCGTGCAGCCACCAGAGGATGGGCACCGGCGCGCCGTTTAGGGCGCGGATGGCCTTGACTTCCACAATGGTGTTGGCCACCACCAGGTCGGCGGAGGTGGCCAGCCCCCACAGCATGGGGGAGCTGACGCAGTCGGGGTGGGTGATGACGGTGGCGCCCGCCTCCACAAACAGGGGCAGGGAACCGCCGTCTCCGGGGCCCAGCACCACCACTTCATAGCCCATCTGGCGGAGAACCGGCACCGCGCTCACCAGAACGATGGGGGCGCCGGTCATGTCCAGCACATGGCTCAGCAGCAGGGCCCGCTTGCCCTCGGCAGAAAAGAGGTCGGAGGCGTCGGGCTCCCGGCGGTAGCGCAGCAGGGCCTGGGGAATGTGGGCCGGCTTGTCCGCCAGGCGGAAGGCCAGCCGCAGCAAAGCGGCGGGATCGTCGGGGTCCCGGGCCTGGGCCCGGCAGCGCAGCAGCAGATCCCGGGAGACCACGGCGCACTTGGCGCCGGAGGGCTGGTGGGCGGCGCGGTAGACCAGGGTGTCCCCTTCAAAGCCGAACACTGCATCACAGAAGGCCAGGTCAGCGCCGTCCTGCAGGGCGGCTGCAAAATAGGTCAGGGTGGTGCTCAGGCATTCCACATCTTCGGCCGCCAGCACCACGCCGTCCAGACCCTGGGGCAGGGCGTCCAGGCTCTGGATCAGCCGGAATTTCCGGTGGAGCTGCAGCTCCATGCTGCAGGTCAGCGCCGCACAGCGCCCCGGCGCATAGACCGCCAACCAGGTGCGCTGGGTGTCCTGGTAGGGCTGGTTTGCCAGCTGGAACTGCTGGAATTGACTGTAACTGGAAAACATAAGGTACCTCGTTGGACGTCCCTTTATTTTTTGCGGCCCAGAAAGGCACGGAGCGGGGCGGTCAGTTTCCAGCAGGCGCTGGACAGCACTGCTTCATAGCTGACCCGGAAGTGTTCTTTTTCCGCGATGGCAGCCGCCAGCTGTTCTTCCAGATGGGCGGCCCGGCGCTCCTGGCCGGCCAGCTGTTCGCCAAAATTCTCAGCCAGGGCCCGCTGCTCGTCGGCCGCGGCTGCGGCTGCAGTGGCCCGGTCCTGGACCTGCTCAATGCCCCGGCGCATGGCAAAAAAGACGGTGTCGTCGGCCCCCAGCTGAAGGGGGTAGTAGGTGTAGGACACCGAGAATTTGGTTCCGGCAGGCAGACGCTCCGGGCATTCCGCGTAAAACTGGGGGTCCACATTCAAAAACAGGGTTTTCTCCTCGTCGAGGGAGAGGGCGGTGACGGGGGCGGCATGAATCCGCTCATCCGAAATCGTCATTCCGACCACATAGCAGGGCAGCTCGCCGGGGTCCAGACGGATGGCCTTGGCCTCCCGCGGCAGCTCAAAGACCGCCGATACCGTGTGGTTGGCGGCGGAGTAGGCCGACACCGGCGCGGGAATGGTGTCTTGCTCCGAAAAGCCCAGGCCACAGTCGTAGTAAAGGGTCAGGCGGAACAGGGACATGTTGTCGTAGGACTCGTGCTTTTCCAGCTGGGCAAGCTGCTGCTCCAGCGCCAGGCACCGCTGTGCCAGCTTGGACACGCCTTGATCCGAGAGGGAGAGCTGTTCTTTCAGTTCAGCGATCTGCTCCTCCGGAGTCTGTTTGGTTGCAGGGGGCATGAATCTTCACCTCATATCCATAGTCTGTCCGGGCCGGCGGCCCGGGAATCACTTTGCTGAATAAAAAGCCGCAGAAGGAAAAGCCGGACCCCTGCCCGGCCGTCTGGAGACATGCAAAAATTCTGCGGCCAGGGGCAGGCCCTGCCGCAGAAACAGTCAGGAACGACGGATGTTCGATTTCAGGTGGATTTGGCGCTGCAAGGGCCGGCCTCAGTGGCGGGCCACATAGCGCTGGAAACGGGCCCGGCTGCGCTCCATCCGGGCCTTTTTGGTCCGGGGCGGGACGATCCGCTTGCGCAGCTCCAGCAGCACGCAGCTCAGGGCAATGAAACTGCACCGGATGGCGTACTGGGACAGCAGGCCCACAATGGGGCTGGAAGCAAACTGGGCGGCGTACAGATACCAGGGCACCGCGGTCAGCTCCACCGTGTGGAGACAGAAAATGTTCAGAGAACGGCGGCCCACCGCTTCCAGGAAGTGGGTCAGGAAGTTCTCGCTCCGTGCGCTGAGACGGACAAACAGGTTGACGATCCACAGGCCGATGATGCCGTTGATGAAGATGCCCACCGGGCCCAGGGTCCATTCACCCATGGACATGTTGTCGGTGGTGCCGGACACCAGGGCGCCCACGGCCGAGATCACCATGCACACCATGGCGGAGGGGAACAGCCAGGTCAGACGGGGCTGGTCAAACCAGCGGCGCTTCTTTGCGATGTGGCCGATGTACAGGTAGGGGACCACAGCCATGCCCTGGGACAGGCAGAAGGGCAGCTCCCATACCAGACAGGTACCCCAGCCCAGAATGGCGGTGACCGCCACGGCGCAGGGTATGTACCGCTCGGGGAAGGCGTTGAACAGGATATCCAGAATGATCCAGCCCACCGCCATGGTCAGCAGGTACCACATGGGCCCGCAGGAGAAGATGCTGAAACCGAAATAGGTGGAGGTGTGGGGCAGGCCCAGCAAAAAGCCCGCCAGCACCTTTTGGCTTTCCGAGATGGCCGCCGGCCAGGAGCCGAAACAGTAGTGGTGCAGGATCAAATGAAAGCCTGCTGTGGCCAGCGCCGTGTAGAGAAAGGGCGGCAGGATGCCCCGCAGCTGCTGCTGGACACATTTGCCCACCGACCTCTTGCGGAAGCCGAAGCCGCTGGCGATGTAGAAAGCCGACATCAGGGCTTCGCGGTAGATGAAGAGCAGAAAACTGGAAACCGACAGCCCGCTGCCCAGATTCAGCGAATACGCCTCCGCTGTGTGGACAAAGATGACGGTTGCCATGCCTATGCCTTTGAACAAGTCAAACATCCCGAGGGAGTTGACGGTGTGCGTTTTGGTTCCTTTCATCAAAGGGGTCCTCCTCGCAGAAATAAAATTCCTTCCAGCAGGCCCGGCGAAAAAAGGAAGGATTGGCAGGTTCTACACATCATACCCGGATTTTCAGACAAAGATTGTTCAAATCTAGTATAATGCTTTTTCTTCCGGCTGTCAATTTGAATCGGTTTTTTGAGGCGATTCGCAGCCGGGTGGCCGGGCGGCCTGGAATCCACTATAACATAAATTTCGTCCTGACCAAGCGAAAGGAAAGATTTACAAAAGGGAAGGGGTTCCAGCCGGGGTCAAAAGGACGGCGGCAGGCGGCTTTCTCAAGGCGCGGCCTGCCTTGGGCCCCCGGCGGAACACCCGGGCGCCGGGGCGGGGCCGCTGTCCATTTTACATAAAAAATGTTTCAAAAAATAGAGAGAACGGAGAAAACCATGGCCCGGGCCGCCATTGACACCAGGGCGGGAACGTGGTATCCTTTCGGTATACCTGTATTACAAGTCGAGACCCGCTGCGGAGAATGTCGGATTCCGGTTGCAATGGGGTGGAGGATTCTATATAATAAGTACAATCTTGCCCAAGGCCCGGGCCGGGCGGCGGGCACACAGACAGGAGGAGAGACAATGATCTCGACAGTCTATCAGCTGGTCAACCATATGGAGGACGACCAGGCCGAGAAAACGGCCATCCAGTATTACGACGAAGCGAAGGGCGGCGTGGTGAGCATCTGCTATGGGCAGTATGCCCAGGATATCCGCCGGGCAGCGGGCCTGCTGCTCCACCGCAAACCCGACATCAAGGGACAGAAAGTCTGCCTGCTGGCCCGCAACGGCTACGACTATCTGGTCAATCTTCTTTCGGTTCTGCTGGCCGGCGGGGTGCTGGTGCCCCTGAACCTCCAGAAAAACTGGGACGAGATCCAGTATGAGATCGACCTGGTGGAGCCGGTGTACATCCTGCACGACGGGGAGTTTGCCGAGCGGGAACCCGCTCTGACCGCCGCCTACGGCGACAAGCTGCTGCCCATGGACGGCTACAAGACCTCCCAGTGGAGCGAGCGGTGCAGCGAGTGCGAGGATGTGGACGCTTTGTCGGTGATTCTGTTCACCTCGGGCACCACCGGCCGCAGCAAGGGCGTCATGATCAGCCACCGGAACCTCTTTGCCCCCATGGACTTCTTCTGCCTGCCCTTTGAGGACATCCAGAAGCAGACCGGCTGGGACACCAGCAAGTTCCGCTCCTTCTCGGTCCTGCCCATGTTCCACGTGGCGGCCCTCACCAGTTCCATCTCCTGGGCCATCATGGGCAACACCGTCAACCTGTGCAACGACCTGAAACACTTCTACCGCGACCTGGCCGCCATGGACAGCGAGGTGATGGCGGTGGTGCCGGTCCTGCTGCAGAGCATCTATCGAGATGTGAAGCGGGGCCGCCGGGACCGTCTGGGCAGCCTGAAGGCTCTGACCTGCGGCGCTGCCTCCATGGACGCCGAGACCATGTCCGACCTGGTGAAGGCGGGCTTCTTTATCTGCCAGATGTACGGCCTCACCGAGACGGTGGGCGACGGCACCTGGAACAACTCCCAGGACCCCGCCGATATCCATTCGGTGGGCCTGTGCGACCCCAAGCGGGAGTACAAGCTGGAGGACGGCGAACTGTGCATCCGGGGCGACTCGGTCATGATGGGCTACTATAAGGACCCCGAGGGCACCGCCGAGGTGCTGGACGCCGACGGCTGGCTCCACACCGGCGACCTGGCCCGCATCGATGAGCGGGGCTATGTGTTCCTCACCGGCCGCAAGAAAAATCTCATCATCCTGGACAGCGGCGAAAACGTCAGCCCCGAGGAGCTGGAAGGCATGCTGGCGGGATGCGAGGCCATCCGGGAATGCGTGGTCAAGGAGAAGGGCAAAAAGATCTGTGCCCTGGTCTTCTGCCCGCCGGAGGCCCAGGAGGAAGTCCGGGAGTACATCACCCGGCTGAACCGCACCCTGCCGCTGTATATGCGGATCACGGCGGTGGAGTTCAGCGAGGGGCCCCTGCCCCGCAACGCTGTGGGAAAGCTGCAGCGCACCTGACATGCATACTGTCCAGGCCTGGATGAAATACTATCAGGGCCTGCCGTTTGGAATCAATCAAAGGAAAACATGGAAAGGAAGTTATCACTATGAACCGTACCGAAATTATGGCACAGATTGTGGGTATCCTGGAGGATGTGGCCGAGATCAGCCCCGATGAGGTCAACGAGGACAGCGTCCTGATGGACGACCTGGACCTCTCCTCGATGGAGATTCTGACCATCGTGGCCGACCTGGAGGAGACCTTCGGCATCCGCATCCCCGAGAAGGAGCTGCGCAGCTTTGTCACCATCAACGACCTGATTGACTATCTGAGCACACGGGTGGGCTGATTTATGACGGAAACCATCACCCGCGTATCCCAGTATCTCCTGCAGGGAGCCATGTACTTTTACCGCCCCAAGACCATCTACTGCCGGTATCAGTACGCCCTGCGGGATGCCGTGGACCCTGTGCTGCTTCAGGAAGCGGTGGACGCCGCCCTGGAACAGGCGGACTACTTCAAGATGAAGCTGGTCCGGGACAAACGGGAGGTCCGGCTGGAAGAAAACGACCAGCCCTTCACCATCTGCCCCGGCAATGAGCTGCGGGCCATGCCCGAGGAGACCGGCGGCTATCTGTTCAACGTCTCCTATGAAGGGGACACCATCTTTTTTGACTGGTATCACTTTGTGGCGGACGGCCACGGGGTGACCCGGTTCCTGACCCGCATCCTGATGGAGTACTGCAACCGGCGCTATCAGACCGGCTTTGCATGCCCGCCTCTGGGTTCGGCTCCGGCCTACGATATGCAGGCCCTGCTGGCCTATGACCCCACCTTGGGGGAGGAGGGAATGCCCGAGATCGAGCCGGTGCCGGTTCAGGAGAGCCAGCTGCGCCGGACCATGATCCGGCTGGACAAGCAGAGCCTGGTGGATGCCGCCCTGAACTGCGGCGTCAAGCCGGTCAGCGCCCTGCTGGGTCTGCTCAGCCTCTCCATCCAGCCCTTTGTGGAGCGGGAAAAGGTGGAGTACTGCTATTCCACCGATACCCGCCGCACTCTGGGTGTGCCCGAGGCCTTCTATAACTGTGTGGCCTCCTTCCGCCACGGTGTGGACGCCGGCCCGGAGGTGCGGCTGGCGGACATCGCCGCCGACATCGACGCCAACCTGCGCGCCAGCCTCCAGCCTGAGGCCCAGTTGACCCAGATGGCCAAGATGATGGGCTGGGTCTGCCGGGTGGACGCCCTCAAGGCGCCCCTGCGGATCAAGCAGCGGGTGTTCCGCATGGGCGAGACCATGGGCAACTTCCCGGCGGATTTCTGGATCAGCTATCTGGGAGACCCGCTGGGCCCCGACCGGGATTATCCCCCCGCCCTCAACGACTATATCCGGGATTTTGAAGTCTGGGTTCCCCCCGACGGCGCGTCGGTGGGCTTTGAGATCGCCAGCCTTCACGGGCAGCTGATCTGCTGCATCCAGGATAAGCTGGGGCGCGCCGGCCTGACCGACGCCATCCGCGCCGTCATGGAGCGGGAAGGTGTCAAGGTCATCGGCACCGCCGACATCGGCCCCGCGCTGCCCTATCAGGAATAAGCATACATATCAACACCAAAGCCCCGAAGGCGTCCCGCCCTCGGGGTTTTTCTGTAGCGGGAAAAAGAAATGTTTTCCAGATTTTTAGAACGCATCCCATTGGAAAAACACGAAAGATCATTTAAAATGGAGGGCGTCGCCGGCCGGAACGCCCCGGCCGGGCCGGGGGCCTGCAAAAATTTTTTGAGATATCTGAAAAAAACCAGAGGCATCCCTCGTATTAGTAGACAGAACGGGCCGTTCATCAGATCCAAAGGAAAGGAGGCGGGGAAGAAGTGATATGACAGCACAGGAATTTACATCCATGGTAAAGACCTATCAGGGGCTTGTGTATACCGTGTGCTTCCAGCTGGTCCAGGATGCAGATACAGCCCAGGACCTGGCACAGGACACCTTCCTCGCCGCCTGGCGCGCCATAGACCGGTGCCCGGCAGGCTACGAAAAACAATGGCTGGCCCGTATCGCTGCAAACAAAGCGAAAGACCACCTGCGCAGCGGCTGGGTGCGGAAGATGAGCACCCCCGGCGACGAAGTGATGGCACTGGCGGGCGCGCCGCCCGACCAGGGCCCCGAGGCGAAAGCCCTGGCCGGCGTAGGCATGGACGAACTGGAGCGAAAGATTTTGAATCTGCGGGAACCCTATAAAACCCCCTGCCGGCTTTGTTTGCTGGAGGGATATACCCCGGCCGAGGCGGCCAAGATCTGCCGCCGGCCGGAAGCAACGCTGAGCGCCCAGCTTTGGCGGGCGAAGAAAATCCTGCGGCAAGAGATCGAACAGGAAAGGAGGACCGAGGATGGAACTGTTTCGAGATGATGGATGTCTGACCGACGAGGGGCTGCAGGCCCTGCTGGACGGGACGCTGGATGAACTGGGACGGCTGGAAGCCGCCGAACACCTGTCCTTTTGCGACCGGTGCCTGGACCGCTATACGGCGCTGCTGACCGGCAGCGCGCTGGAGCAGCCGGCGCGGGATTTGTCCCGGCCGGTGGGCCGCACCATCCTGATCCGCCTGATGCAAAACGTCTATGGCCGCATGGCAGTGGCCGGCGTGGCGGCGGTGCTGGCGCTGACCCTCTGGCGGGGCGGCAGCCTGGGGCTGATTCTGGCCCGGAACGCTTCCTCGCTGGAAGCCTATGTGCCGGAGCAGATTGATCCCCCGGCGGCGTCCAAGCTGCCCCCCAAGAGCAATTACACCGAGCCGCCCCGGCCGGAAGATAAAACCTCTGTGGCTCGCAGAGCCCATGAAGCGGTCAGCAGCCTTTGGGATGCTCTGACCGGCGCCGCCGATGAGGCGAACACTACCAACTGATGGGAGAGATAACGATGAAAAAGAACGGTTTCTTTACCTTCTGCTTTGCCTTTGTCCCGGGCGCAGGGCAGATGTACCAGGGTTACATGAAACGGGGCCTGTCCCTGATCGGGATTTGCTGCGTGGCCGTGATGATCGGTTCGCTGTTTCAGCCGCTGGTGGCGGCGGCCATGTGCATCTGCTGCGTGGCGTGGATGTACAGCTTTTTCGACACCTTCAATCTCCGGGCCATGCTCAGCGCCAATATGCCCCCCGAGGACGACTATCTGATCCACCTGGGCCACGATGTGACCCTGGATCAGCTGCTGCATCGCCGGCACAAGCTGTTCGGCTGGTGCCTGGTGGCGGTGGGCGTCTACACCCTCTACGATGAGCTGGTGATGGACTTTCTGCGGGAACTGTACTGGAACACCAACAGCAGCTGGATCATCCGTGTGATCTACAACATTATGAACGAGGTCCCCACCGTGGTGATCTGCCTGGCCGTGATTGCCCTGGGCATCTGGCTGGTGCGCGGTCCCCGGAACAAGCCGTCTCAGGCCGACCCCTTCGATCAGCTGGAGGAGTTCTGCGAGTACGGCGTCAAGGAGGAGGAAAGCCATGACGGAGAAGAAAACTGAGGCTGCCCCCGGCACCGCCGGGCCGGCTCCCAATACCCCGCCCAGAGCTTCCGCCCCTGGGCCCCAGGACGGCCGCAGCATCCGCCGGGTGGGCAGCGTCACCCTGGGTCTGTGCCTGATTGCTGTGGGCATCTGCTTTTTGTGCTATTACTTCCTGCCGGTGTTCAACTGGCTGCTGGTGGTCAAAATCGGCGCGCCGGTGGCCCTTATCGCCCTGGGCGCCGAGGTGCTGTGGTGCGCCTCCCATCCCGGCCGGTGGAAATACGACTTCCTGGCGGTGCTGGGCTGCCTGGTGCTGATGGGCGGCGCCTTCTGTCTGACCCTGCTGCCCCTGTTCTGGCAGACGGCCAACCCCACCAAGCGCATCCAGCTGGACGATCTGGGGGAGGCATACGAGAGCAGCCTCTACCAGGCTCTGGAGGATCAGGTGGAGCTGAACGGGGTGGACGCCTATCTGGAAACCCGTTTCGGGGTGGATGCGCCCCGGACTCTGGAGGAGATCGACGGCGCCGGGGTGCGGTTCTGGCTGGATATCGACCTCTATGGACCCTATGAGGGCACCGAGGCCTTTGCCGCCGACTGTGCCCGTGTGATGGAGGCCGTCCGGGCCCAGGGCGTGCTGCCCGACCGGGTGAACATCGAGTGGGTGAGCCCCGACCGTCAGTCCAGTCTGGAACTGAACCTGGACACCCCCGCCAAGATGGCCTGGTCCACCGACCAGATGGCCCAGCGGACCGAGGTCTGGGCCGCGGAGGCCTACCCGGCCACCGACGACCAGAATCTGGACCAGGAGAACAGCACAGACTCTGCCGCCAGCGCCGCCCTGGCGGACCGCGTTTCTGCATCGGACAGCACCGTGCAGCCCTCGGACCAGGCGGTCCCGGCAGGGGAAAACACCCGTTACCCCGACGAGGCGATGGCGGAAGCGGTCTCCTGAGCGCACAAGCTTGAAACAACCCCTTGCAATGAGATAGAGCAGACCCCCGGCCCCGACGGAAAACCATCGGGGCCGGGGGCCTTGTTTTGTGTTTTGTTTTAGGAGATGGGATAGGTTAGTTCTTTTCGGCGATCATTTCGGTGTAGGCCAGGATCAGGGGGCCCACGCCCTTGGCGTCGTTGCAGACCACCGGCTCACTGTAATAGTAGGCCAGGCTGCCGTCCCGGTGCTGGGCGCCGCCCAGACCGGCCACCAGGCAGATGCCGTCCAGCTGGAGGCTGCCGTCCGGGTTCTTGGACAGGTACTTGTCGCAGGTGCCGTAGAAGGCTTTCTCGGCCCAGGCGGTCATCCGCTTGGGCAGCAGGCCCAGCCGGACGCCCTTGAGGACCGCATAGGCAAACAGGGCGGTGCCGCTGGTTTCCAGATAGTTGCCCTCCTCGCCGCCGTGGTCGATCACCTGCCAGAACATGCCGGTCTCCTCGTCCTGGTACTTGTGGATGTCCTCGATGGTCTGCTTGAGCATGGCCTGGATGCCGCGGTACTCGTTGTAGAGCTGCTCATCCATCCGCTCCAGCACATCCACCATGGCCACCATGAACCAGCCCATGGCCCGCAGCCAGAAGTTGGGGCTGCAGCCGGTCACCGGGTTGGCCCAGTACATCTGGCGGCTCTCGTCGTAGCCATGGTAGTACAGGCCGGTCTTGGGGTCCCGCATGTACTTCTGAATGTTCATGAACTGATGGTAGCTGTCGATGCAGCCGCTCATCTTGTTGAAGCGGGTCTCATACTCCATGTAGAAGGGCTGGGCCATGTAGGCGCCGTCCAGCCACACCTGCCAGGGGTAGATGTTCTTGTGCCAGAAGTTCCCCTCCTTGGTGCGGGGCTGGGTCTGCAGCTGGCTGTCGATGACGTCGATGGCCTTGCGGTACTTCTCCTCGCCGAAGATGTCGTAGAGGATGAACAGGTTTTTGCCCTGATTCACGTTGTCCAGGTTGTACTCCTTGGGGTCATAGGTGAGGATGGAGCCGTCGGGCTGGACGAACCAGTCGATGAACTCCTTGGAGAAGTCCAGATACTTTTTGTCCCCGGTGGTGTTGTACAGGCTCAGGCAGGCGGTAATCATGCAGCCGTCGATGTAGTTCCACTTGTTGGGCTGGCCGCTGCGGACCTTTTCAATGTTCCACATGGGGGCCTCGGCGCTGGAGTTGGCGATGAGATAGTCAACGTACTCCCCCAGCATGGTCAGAATTTCCTGGTGCGTCATGGTTGTCAGTCCTCCTCAAAGCTGCCTACATTGGCAAACTGGAGCCGCTCGCCCTCGTATCCTTCGATCTGGACGTTGTGCAGCTCGATCTTCTCCACGTTCTCGGCGTAAATGGCCAGTTTCTTGACCAGGGGCCGGTTGTCCGCCATGGCGGCCTGGCCGGCTTCGGCGTTGGGATCAAAGGTGATCTTCACGTCCTTCATGATGACTTCCCCGATGGGCATTTCGGGCAGGCCGTCAAAGTAGCAGCCGGCGTACTGGGCGTCGGTGGCCACAATGTTCTCCATGGTCAGGCTGCCCAGCCGCGGGGTGTAGTCGTCCACCTTCATGGCCTGGCGGCACTGGACGTAATCGCTGTGGCCGTCGGGGTCACAGAAGTAGAACATATTGATGACAAAGGGAGCCTTGACGCCCTTCATCTCCACGTTGCGGAACACCAGCCCGTCGATGACGGCGGTTTTGCCGCGGCCCCGGCGGGTCTTGACCCGCAGGCCCCGGTCGGTGTGGTCCATCAGGCACTGGGTCACCACCATGTCCTTGACGCCGCCCGACATCTCGCTGCCGATGACAATGCCGCCGTGGCCCTTGTCCAGCAGGCAGTTGCGGATGACGGTCTGCTTGCAGCTCTTCTGGAGCTTCATTCCCAGAAAGACCTTGCTGGCCTTCATGGCGATGCAGTCGTCGCCCACATGGATGTCCACGCCGATGATCCGGGTGTTGACGCAGCTCTCGGGGTCGATGCCGTCGGTGTTGGGGGCGTCATAGGGGTTGCGGATCTTGAAGTCCAGCAGGTCCAGACCGGTGGAGAACATGGGATGGATGGTCCAGGAGTAGCTGTTCTTCACCGTCACGCCGTGGAGCACCACATACTTGCTGTCGGTGATGGAGACCACCCGGGGACGCCAGGCAATCTTTTTCTTTTTGGCGTCCTGCCACCAGTCGCCGTTCTGGGCGTCGGCGTCCAGCTCACCCTGGCCGGTGATGGTGACGTCCTCCGCCTGGGTGACGTTGATGAGGCTGGCCATGCTGTCCAGGGGGTTGCCCTCCCAGCCGGTCAGATAGTATTCGTCCACCTCGTTCTCACTGGGCAGGACACCCGGCAGAATGGGGTAGTGGGTGCGGTCGTTGTCGCCCAGAATCACAGCGCCCTTTTCCAGATAGAGGGTGGTGTGGCTCTTGAGGAACAGGCTGGCGCAGCGGTAGCGGCCCGCCGGCAGATAGACGGTGCCCCCGGCCGGGCAGGTGGACAGGGCGGCCTGCAGTTTGGCGGTGTCGTCGGTGACGCCGTCGCCCGCCAGGCCGTACCGGGACGCATCCACAAAGAAGGTCTCGGCCCGGGTGTCAAAGTCCAGGGTCAGTTCCTCGCCGCTGGCCCGGACGGTGAGGGTGTAATGATGGCCGGGCAGAAGGGAGTAGACCGAGAACACGTTGGTGTTGCAGGCATCGTAGACCTCCTGACCGTCCAGCAGAACGGCGAAGGGCTCGGCCGGACGGAAGCACAGGCCGTTCTCCAGCTCAAAGACGGCGCTGCGGGTCATGGAACGAATCAATGTCAGTTTCATAGAAAATCATCCTTGTACTATTGTTTCGTGTGGGCAAAGTGTGTTATGATGAGAAAAAACAACACAGGAAAGGGGAACCCAAGATGAAAAACGACCCGGGCGGCAAAAAGAACAGCCAGGACGGCAAACTGGAAGTCCGGACCATTCAGGTCACCCAGACAGCCCGGCTGGCCAGCGCCAGCAGCAACGAGGGCTGTCTGGTCATGGTGCTGAGCGGCAGCGGAATGCTGTACTGGAACCAGATCCCGGGCAACGGCGTGGGCGCCGGGCCGGACAGCGTCCTGCTGCTGGGCCGCCGGGACTATGACTTTGAGCCGGCGGGGGGCTGGCCTGCGGAACTGCTGGTCTGCCGGTTTCCCCTGGAGATGATGAGTGAGGTGCAAAAGGCCCAGCTGCTGGACAACAGCAAAGCGCCGGTGGTCCTGCTGGGAGACCCGGTGTGGTCGGGCCGGATGCGCACCCTGCTGGAGCTGGCCGCCGGCGCCTGGCAGGAGCCGGACTGTCCCGGGCGGCTGTACCTGGCCCTTTTGCTCCACTATGTGGGCAAAGAGGCCGCCGACGAGAGCGGCAGCGCGTCCCAGCAGCGCAACGAGACCATCGAGAAGATCTGCGCCTACCTCAACGCCAACTACAGCCAGAAACTCAACCTCAGCGGGGTGGCGGCACAGTTTTACCTGTCGCCCTACTACCTGAGCCGGCTGTTCCGCCGGGTGACGGGCCAGTCCATCGTGGACTTCATCAACGTGCGCCGCATCGAGGAGGCCCGCCGCCTGCTGGAGAATACCGACCTGCGGATCAACCATGTGGCCGAACAGACCGGCTTCTCCACCACCGCCCATTTCCGGCGGGTGTTCCGGGAACAGGTGGGGGTCAGTCCGGTGCAGTACCGCAAGGTGCACCGGGGCGGCGAAAAGTGAAAACGTTTGGGTTCCAACAAAAAGTCCCCTGTGCCATGACCACGGCACAGGGGATTTTGTTCAGTGGGTCGTCAGGTGACCGGGCGCGGGGGGATTAGCCCTTGACTGCGCCGGCGGAAATGCCCTCGACGAACTGGTCCTGTGCACAGAAGAAGACGATCAGCTGCGGCAGGATGGAGATCAGGGACAGAGCCAGGATACGGTTCCACTGGAAGCCGGTATCACCGTCCATCGACAGCTTGACGAAGAGGGACATGGGGTACTTGGCGGGGGTGGAAACGTAGAGCAGCGGGCCCATGAAGTCGTTGCAGCTCCACATGAACTGGAACAGCGCGCAGGAAACCAGCGCGGGCAGCAGCATGGGGACGATAACCCGGTACAGGGTCTGGAAGGAGGAGCAGCCGTCGATGGCGGCAGCCTCGTCCAGGTCACGGGGAACGTTGCGCATGAACTGAATCAGCTGGTAGACAAAGTAGGTCTCAGTCGCGAAAGCGGTGTGGACCCAGATTGCCAGATAGAAGGGGCTGTTGATCCAGCCGAAGCTGTTGTACAGCAGGAACTGGGGCACGTTCAGAACCACCTGGGGCAGGAACAGGGTGGCCAGCATGACGCTGAACATCAGTTTCCGGCCGGGGAAGTCGAAACGGCCAAAGCCGTAGGCGGCGATGCAGGAGGAGACCACCGTGCAGATGACCTTGGGCAGGACGTAGCTGTAGGTGTTGACCATGGCCTGCAGGATGTTGATGGAGCCGCCGAAGTCGTTCAGAGCGTTGCGGTAACCATCCAGCGTGGGGTTCTTGACCCACAGGCTGATGCCCGCAAAGATCTCACTGTTGTCCTTGAAGGTGGCGCTGACCATCCACAGCAGGGGATAGATCATAATCAGACCCACCAGAATCAGGACGAAGTACTTGAAGAAGGTAGCGATGCGATGTGCAGCTTTCATTCCCATACTCATTCACCTTACCTTTCGTCCGAGTAGTAGACCCACTTCTTCTGGCTGGTGAAGGCGATGATGGTCAGCACGCAGACGATGAGGAACATGATCCAGGCCAGAGCGGAGGCCATGCCCATTTCGTTCTGTTTGAAGGCGTACTGGTAAACCAGCAGGGAGATCAGGGTAGTGGAATTGCGGGGGCCGCCGCCCGTGATGATGTAGGGTCCGTTGAACTCCTGGAAAGCCTGGCAGATCTGGGTGACCAGGTTGTAGAAGATGATGGGGGTAATCATGGGGACGGTGATGGAGAAGAACTGGCGCCACTTGCCTGCGCCGTCGATGGTGGCGGCTTCGTACAGGTCAGCGGGCACGCCCTTCAGGGCGGCCAGGAACAGCACCATGGCCGAACCGAACTGCCAGATACGCAGCAGGCAGATAACCCACAGGGCATAGCTGGGGTCAGACAGCCAGGACGGGCCGTCGAAAGCGCCGAAGGTGACCATCTTGATCAGGGTGTTGATCAGACCGTCGTCACGGAAGACGGCGCGCCACAGCACGGCGATGGCCACCGAGCCGCCCAGAATCGAGGGGATGTAGTAGGCGGTACGGAAGGCGTTGACGAACTTGATGTTGAAGTTCAGGATGTAAGCGATGAACAGGGCGAAGATCAGCTTCAGGGGCACCGTGATGAAGGAGTACTGGAAGGTGGTGATCAGGGCCTTGGTGATACGGGTGTTGGTGAAGGCATCCACGTAGTTCATCACGCCGTACTGGCTGATGCCCGAGAAGAAGTTCATGTCGGTGAAGCTGTAGAACAGCGACTGACCGAAGGGAATGGCCTTGAATACCACGAAGCCGATGATCCACGGAATCAGATAGAACAGGCCCTGGTATTTGTCGCACCATTTCTGAAAGGGTGTGCGCCCGACCGCAGGCGCATTGTTGGCTTTCATCAAGGGATTCCTCCTTTTTGGCAGGATTTTACGTTATCATGCAGCAACCTGCCGCAAAAATGCCAACAAACCGAAAAACTATCAGGCAAAAAGCTTGGACCTTGGCCTGAAAAAGGGGATACCCGCTTCGGATGAGGGAAACAGGTACCCCCGCTTGGCATTGTCACAGCAGGGCTGCTTTTTTAGAAAAGGAGCCTTTGTGCGTAAATTTTAGGCGTTGATGGTGTAGCCGACGCTCTCCATGCCGTCCAGCAGGATGTCCACAACGTCTGCGCCCGAAGCACCGTCGTAGTCGATGGTGTCGAAGACTTCCTGGTAGATGCCAGTGCCGTCAGCCTTCAGGTTGTTGTGCTCGAACAGGGGATCCAGCTGGAAGGAGCAGAAGGCCAGAACCTTGCTGTTGGCCTCCTCGACCAGGGTGTCCACAGCGCCGGCAGCCTCAGCAGCAGCCAGGCCGGACTTGGAAGCGGGAATGCCGCACTCGGAACCCATGATGGAAGCGCCAGCCTCTTCGTTCAGCAGGAAGTTGATCAGCATGGCAGCCTCGGCGGGGTGCTGGCAGGTCTTGGTGATGGCCAGGCCCATGGAAACCTTGGTGAAGCCGCCCTTGTAGTCGCCGAACTGGATCTCCTCGCCCACGGTGAAGCCGTCGCGGTTGTCGGTGTCCAGAGCGTCACGGTACTTGGAAGCAGCGGAATCCCACTCGAAGATGCCGGCCAGCTTGCCGGTGATCCACTCGTTGGACTGGTTGGCAGCGGTGGAACCGTTGTTGCCGTAGTAGGTGGGCAGGGGCATGATGACGTGCTTGTCCACCAGGCTCTTGATGAAGTCCAGGCCCTCGGCGATCTCGTCGGCGGTGTAGTTCAGGGTGGAGGTGGAGGGATCAGCCCAATCCTTGCCGTAGATGGACTCCAGATAGAAGACGGTCAGGATCATACGGTCGTAGCCGCCCAGGTGCAGGGGGTAGTAATCCTCGCCCAGCTTGGTCTGGAAAGCTTCGCCTGCAGCGTACAGGTCGTCCAGAGTCTTGGGAACTTCGGTGATGCCAGCCTTGTTGAAGGTGGTCATGTTCCAGAAGAAGATACGGCCGGTCATGGAGACGGGGACAGCCTGCTGCATGCCAGCGACGACGCAGGCGTTCAGGGGGGCCTCATCCCACTGGGTCAGGTCGATGTAATCGGAAACGGTGTTCAGATCAATGAAGGTCTGGCCGTTGCTGGAGTAGTTGTACAGCCAGTTCCAGTTGACCTGGCAGACATCCTCAGCCACGCCGCCGGCGAACTTGGTGGACATGGTGTCCTCCCAGCCGGACCATGCAGCGAAGGTGGGGCTGACGGTGATGTTGGTGTGCTCCTCCGAGAAAGCGGCGATGGCTTCCTGATAAGCGGTGTGACGGGTGTCGCCGCCCCACCAGCTGATGGTCAGGGAGACGTCGCCCTCAGCGGGAGCGGCCACAGAAGTGGCGGTGGAAGCGGCAGTCGAAGAACCGTTGCCGCCGCAGGCTGCCAGCAGGCCGGCTGCGCCAACAGCGCCCGTGACCTTCAGGAAGTCACGACGAGAAATTGCGTTGCTCATTTTTTCTCCTCCTAAATTGAAAAACACAAAACTCCTAGAGGGGCTTTACCGGACCCCCTTGTATACAATTATGATAGCAAAAAACTGCGCGAAAAGAAAGACGCAAATTGTGGATTTACGGCCAAAAACGCGCATATCTTGCTGTGCTGTGGAAGGCTGTTTGTGACCCTTTGCCGAAATATCCAAACTTGCCACAAAAAGTTGTGCAACTTGTACACAACACGGCTTTGTACAAATTTGACAGAAATAAGGGGTCTGAACTTTTGAAAATACTGATATATTAGCGACTTTCCCGGGATACAACTGGTATTTCAGTTGAAAAAAGCAAAATAAAACGCCGCAGGAACGTGCTGCGGCGCAGTGTAAACCGGGGGCAAAATTTGTGCGGGAAAGCGGGTTTTCGCCCTCCCGGCAGCCCTGGAAAAGGATGGGCCCCTTCCGCTTTGCCGCCGGGGCAGCCCGGACGGCAGAAAAGAAGGGGTCGGAAAAGAGAACCATTCTTGTGAAAAAGATGACAAATAAAATTCGCTTTGGAACGGCGCAAAGGGAAAGATTTCACCGCCGGGCGGCATAAAAGGCCCGCCGCTCCCGGAAGTAGCACTGAGGGCACATGCTGACGTACTGGACGTCGTTTTCCATGTCGATGGCCACCTGTTCGCCCTCAAAGACGAACTTTCCGCCCACCTTGCGGGCGTTGCAGATGGCCTTGCGGCCGCAGGAGCAGATGGTTTTCATCTCCTCGATGGTGTGGGCCAGCTCCATCAAACGGGTGGAGCCGGGGAAGCCCTTGAGGGAGAAATCACTCCGCAGGCCGTAGCAGATGACGGGGACCCCCAGGTCCACCGTCACCATAAACAGCTGCTCCGCCTGGGCCGGGGTGAAAAACTGGCTCTCGTCGCACAGGACGCAGGCCAGGGGCGCGTCGTGGGCGGCGCGGTCGGCCTCCACCGCAGCAAACACGTCGTCGCCGGGGCGGATCAGCAGGTCGGCGGCCCGGCGAACGCCCAGTCGGCTGACCAGGTCGCTGCCGCCCTTGGAGTCCACCTGGGGTTTGAGGATCAGCACCCGCATCCCCTGTTCTTCGTAGTTGTGGGCCACCTGCATCAGGGCGGTGCTCTTGCCGCTGTTCATGGCGCCGTAGCGGAAATATAACTTAGCCATAGAATTCCTTTTTATAGAATCGTTGTATGCACAAAGCCGCCCCGCCCGCCGCAGGCGGACAGGGCAGAATCTTGGATGCAGAAAATCGAAGGCTTTTGACTTGAGACTTTAAAAAGTAAGGGCGGTCAGTCCCCGTTGCGCAGACGGTAGCCCAAACTCATGAGGCTGTCGCCCAGGTGGACGTTCTCCACCACCGCGTCCGGGAAGGGAACCGACAGGTCGTAGTGGGAGAAGTTCCAGTAACCCCGGATGCCCAGCTGGACCAGCCGGCCGCTGATTTCCTCGGCGCCGCTGCGGGGCAGGCAGAGGACTGCGACCTGGGGATGATGCTCGGCGCAGAAGGCGTCCAGATCGTCCAGGTGGCGGATGGGGATGCCGCTGATGGTCTGGCCCATCAGTTCGGGCTTGACGTCAAAGGCGGCAATCAGGCTGAAACCGTTGTTGTTGTTGGCAATGAAGCTGCTGACGGCGGTGCCCAGACGGCCACAGCCAAACAGGATGGCGGGCAGACGCTCGCCGTTGCCGAACAGAAGTCCTTCCAGAATGGCCAGCAGGTTGTCCACCGAGTAGCCGATGCCCTGGCGGCCGTTGACGTCGCCGATGCAGTTGAAGTCCTGACGGACCTGGGAGGCGGTGGTGCCCATCTGGGCGGCCAGCTCTCGGGAAGAGATGCTGGTGATGTTGGCATCCTTCAGGGCTCGGAGATAGCGGTAATATTTGGGCAGGCGCCGGATGACCGGTACCGAAGCCTTGACGGACGGATTCATGGCAGGACCTCCTCTTGCATTTACCTGAAATTTTGGATAACTTGGCAGGAAAAAGGAAACATTTCTCTCTATAAGTATACGACATTTGCTGAGAATGTCAAACCCTTGTCAATGTTTTTGACGAAATTTTAAATTTTGGTGGGATTCCTCTGTCTTATACAGACAAAATCAATGGGTTTTAACCCAAAGAAGACAAATTGCTTCCCAAAAGAAAGCAGAGAAAAAGCCTCTGCGCTGCGGCAGAGGCCAAAACCCGGTCAGGATTCGATCTGACGGTAGAGCCAGCGCATGGCGTCGGACAGACCGCCCAGCTCGTCGATGAGCCCCTCCTCCACGGCGCGGCGGCCGTCCAGCACGGTGCCCATGTCCAGCACCAGTTCCCCGGTGTGGAGCATCAGCTCGTTGAAGCGGTCGGCGGTCATCCGGCTGTGGCGGGTGACAAAGCCGGTGATCCGCTCCTGCATCTGCTCAAACCAGCGCATGGTCTGGGGCACCCCCAGAATCATCCCGGAGTGGCGGACCGGGTGGACGGTCATGGTGGCGGTGGGAACGATGAAACTGCGCTGGGCGCTCACCGCCAGGGGAATGCCGATGGAATGCCCGCCCCCCAGCACCAGGGTGGCGGTGGGCTTGGACAGGCTGGCGATCAGCTCGGCCAGGGCCAGCCCGGCCTCCACGTCCCCGCCCACCGTGTTGAGCAAAACCAAAAGGCCCTCAATGGCAGGGTCCTCCTGGACGGCCACCAGCTGGGGGATGACGTGTTCGTATTTGGTGGTTTTCTGGCCCTGGGGGGCCTCCACATGGCCCTCGATCTG
Organism: Faecalibacterium sp. An77; assembly: GCF_002161315.1. NCBI lineage: Bacteria > Bacillati > Bacillota > Clostridia > Eubacteriales > Oscillospiraceae > Faecalibacterium > Faecalibacterium sp. An77. The sequence goes on along the minus strand of NZ_NFHK01000006.1, from coordinate 33,297 downwards.
CCCGATCACGGTCAGGCAGTGGATGGCGTGGGGACCTTTGGTCAGGTTGACGGTGCCCATCTCCTGAATCTGACTTTGCTCAAAGGCCCGGCGTTCGGTGTCCTCGCCGCTGCCGGGTGCAGGTGCCTCGTCCGCCGGAGCTTCGGCGGCGTGCTTTTTCTTTTTCTTCTCCATAGGTTGAAACAGCCCTCCTTTTTCTGCTGGGGTGTATCTGAGAATGCAAACATGCTGAACCCTTCGCCCCAAAGGGGTAGCTGCGCTTTGGAGCAAAATGGGAGATGTTTTCAGATACATCCTAGGTTGCCCCGTCCGGGGGACGGTCATGCAGGCAGGGCAGGGGAGCTTTATCAGAGGAACCGATGGTTCCCTGATTTTACTATTAAAAAAATTTGTAGATAGCTTCAAAAAAATTGAGAACAAGGCTTGCATCTGGGCCGGTGGGCGGATACAATAGGAACATGCCGCCTGTCGGCATAGGTATTTCTGCGTGATAAAGAGGAGGAAAAACATGAAACGTGAAACATTCGGCTCGCGGCTGGGATTCATCCTGGTCAGTGCGGGCTGTGCGATCGGAATAGGAAACGTCTGGAAGTTTCCGTGGATGGCCGGCGCCAACGGCGGCGGCGTGTTCGTGCTGTTCTACCTGCTGTTCCTGGTGATTATGGGCGTGCCCGTCCTAACCATGGAGCTGGCGGTGGGCCGTGCCAGCCGCAAGAGCGCTGTGCTGGCCTACAAGGCCCTCGAGCCCAAAAAGAGCAAGTGGCACATTCACGGCTGGTTCTGCATCATTGGCTGCTGCCTGCTGATGATGTACTACACCACCGTGTCCGGTTGGATGCTGGATTACTTCTATAAATTCGCAACAGGCGCTTTTGTCGGGGTTCCCAATGATGCGATCAACGATGTGTTCAGCTCGATGCTGGGCGACCCCGTGGAAATGAGCATCTTTATGGTCATCATCGTTCTGGCGGGCTTCCTGGTTTGCTCCTTCGGCTTGCAGAAGGGTCTGGAACGGATCTCGAAGTGGATGATGCTGGCTCTGCTGACCCTGATCGTCATTCTGGCCGTCAACAGCATCCTGCTGGAAGGCGGTTCGGAGGGCCTCAAGTTCTATCTGCTGCCCGACCTGGAGCGGGCTGCCGAGGTGGGTCTGGGCAATGTGATTACTGCGGCCATGAACCAGTCCTTCTTCACCCTGAGCCTTGGCATTGCCGCCATGGAGATTTTCGGCAGCTACATGAGCCGGAACAATACCCTGCCCGGCGAGGCCATCCGCATCTGCGCCCTGGACACCTTTGTGGCCCTGATGAGCGGCCTGATTATTTTCCCGGCCTGCTTTGCCTTCGGCGTGCAGCCGGATGCAGGCCCGTCCCTGATCTTCCAGACCCTGCCCCGGGTGTTCGTCAACATGGTGGGCGGCCGGATCTGGGGTGCGCTCTTCTTCCTCTTCATGACGTTTGCCAGCTTTACCACTGTTCTGGCCGTCTTTGAGAACATTATCTCCAGCAGCATTGATACCTTCGGCTGGAGCCGGAAGAAAACCACCATCATCTGCTGCATCTTCATCCTGATTGCCAGCATGCCCTGCGTGCTGGGCTACAATGTCTGGTACTTCTCCCTGCCTCTGCCCAATGCTCCTGCAGGCGGCCAGATCCTCGATATCGAGGACTTCCTGGTTTCCAACCTGCTGCTGCCTCTGGGCTCTCTGGTCTACCTGCTGTTCTGCGTGTCCAAGTGGGGCTGGGGCTACGACAAGTACCGCGCCGAGGCCAACAGCGGCGAGGGCATCAAGCTGCCTGACTCGATCCTGCTGAAGCGGTACCTCCAGTTCGTGCTGCCGGTGCTGATTCTGGTGATCCTGATTCAGGGCCTGGTCTGATAACCTGCCGCACGCCAAAACCTGAAACAACAAAACGGAGCCGCACCCGGCAAGGGGTGCGGCTCCGTTTTTCTCCGGGTGAACAGGCCCGTCAGAACAGTCCGAAAAAGCTGATGTGGTTGACCCCCAAAAAGACAAAGATGGCGATGAGGGCCACCAGGACGGCGATGAGAATATCCATCTGGTGGACGCTGAGGGGGAAGTGATCGTAGATCTTTTCCTTGGAGTTCTTGAACCCGGGATCGCCGTTGTTCAGCAGGCCCTGCTTTTCGGCGGGGCCGCTCTGGGCGGCCCGGGCAGCTTCGGCTTCCCGGGCTTCCAGCTCCGCCTCCCGGGCGGCAAGGGCGGCCTCCCGGGCCGCCAGCTGGGCCTCGCGGTCGGACAGGGACGGGTCATTGGAATGATCGGGCATGGAAGTTTCCTCCTTCCTTTTGCTATCCGTAGTATAAGCGCAGACGGCCGGAAATGCAAGTGAAAATACAGCAGGGGGCTGCCGGGTGTTCCGACAGCCCCCTGTATCATCAAAAGGTCCCTTGGGAAAGGTGCTTACTTCTTGGCCAGGTACTTGCGGATATCGATGGCGACAGCCAGGATGATGACCAGGCCCTGGACAATGTAGGTGTAGGAAGAGTTGACGTTCATGAACTGCAGAGCGACCTTCATCAGCTCAAAGACCAGAACGCCCACCAGGATGCCGGGGACGGTGCCGACGCCGCCGGTGGTGGAAACACCGCCGATGGTACAGGCAGCGATGGCGTCCAGCTCATAGCTCATAGCGGTGTTGACGGATGCGCCGCCGGACTTGGCAGCCAGCAGGCAGCCGGCCAGACCGAACATGCAGGAGGCCAGGATGTAGATGCGGATCTTGGTGGCAGCGACGTTGACGCCGGCCACCTCAGCAGCGGCCTCGTTGCCGCCGATGGCATACATGTACTTGCCGTGACGGGTCTTGTTGTAAAGGAACCAGAAGCAGGCAGCCACGATGACAGCGATCCAGATCAGGACGGGGATGCCGATGATGGTGTTGGATGCCAGAGAGGTGAAGTCGCTGTTCAGAGAGCCGATGGGGGTACCGCCGGTGTAGACCAGGCAGATACCGTAGACCACCTGCTGCATGCCCAGGGTAGCGATGAAGGGCTGAACCCGCAGGTAGGAGACCACCAGGCCGTTGCACAGACCCACGACGGCGCAGATGGCAACCACCAGGATGAAGACCACGGGGGTGGGCAGGGTGGGCAGGTTGGGATAGAACTTGCCGGCGGCGCCGGAAGTCTGGGCGAAGATGCAGGCCAGGCAGGCTGCGAAGCCGGCCAGACGGCCAGCCGACAGGTCGTTGCCGGTGGTGATCAGACAGCCCGAAATGCCCAGCGCGATGATGTAGCGGATGGACACGTTCTTCAGCAGGTTGATGATGTTGGCGGCGCCGAAGAAGTTGGGGTGGATGATGCCAACGATGAGAGAAACGAGGACCATCAGGACGATGATGGCATTGTTGCCCAGCCAGGTCTTAATCAGACGGCCGGTTGATTTCTTGGTAGCTTCCACGATTAGACTGCCTCCTTATTTACTGGTTGGCCGCGGCCTTGTCGGGTGCGGTCTCAAACTGGGTGGCGAGCGCCATGATGTTTTCCTGAGTGGCGTCCTTGCCGTCGATGAAGCCGGTGATGCGGCCGTCACACATGACCATGACCCGGTTGGACATACCGATGATCTCGCTCATTTCGGAGGAGATCATGATGATGCTCTTGCCCTGCTTGGCGAGCTCGGCGATGATGCAGTAGATCTCGTACTTGGCGCCGACGTCAATGCCGCGGGTGGGCTCGTCCAGGATCAGAATGTCGGGGTTGTTGGCCAGCCAGCGGGCGATCAGAACCTTCTGCTGGTTGCCGCCCGACAGGCTCTTGATCTGGGTCCGGGGGCTGGGCACCTTGATGGCCATTTTCTCTTTGTTGGACTGGACCAGATCCAGGATCTTCTTGTTGTCCAGCATGATGGGGCCCTTGCGCAGGTCGTCGAGGGAGGCGATGGAGATGTTGTCGGCGACGCTCAGCACGCCCATGATGCCGGTGGCCCGGCGGTCCTCGGTCAGCAGGGCCAGGCTCTTGGAGATGGCGTCCCGGGGCTGCTTGATCTGGACCTCCTGGCCCTTGATCCACACTCTGCCGGTGGTGTGGGCGCGCAGGCCGAAGATGCCTTCCATCAGCTCGGTGCGCTGTGCGCCCACCAGGCCGGCCACGCCCAGGATCTCGCCCTTGCGCAGCTCAAAGTTGCAGTGGCGGAAGCTGCGGGGGTGAATGGAGGTGAAGTCCTCCACCTTGAGCATGATCTCGTCGGAGGGGTGGTTCTCCAGCGGGGGATACTGGTTGGACAGTTCGCGGCCCACCATCTTGGCGATGATCTCTTCCTTGGTGATGCTGGCCACGTCCCACTTGCCGATGTACTGACCGTCGCGCATGATGGTGACTTCGTCGGCGATGACCTTGATCTCGTCCATCTTGTGGCTGATGTAGACCAGGGCGACGCCCTGCTCCTTCAGCTCGCGCATGATGCGGAACAGGGACTCGACTTCGTTGGCGGTCAGGGAGGAGGTGGGCTCGTCCAGAATCAGGACTTTGCAGTTGGCCGAGACGGCCTTGGCGATTTCCACCATCTGCATCTGAGCGATGCTCAGGGAGCCCAGCTTGGCGTAGGGGTTGATATCCAGTTTCAGGTGATTCAGCAGTTCTTTGGTGTCCTTGTACATTTTGGCGTGGTCCACCGTGACGATGGGGCCAAAACGCTTGGTGGGGTAGCGGCCCAGCCAGATGTTCTCGGCGACGGTCCGGGCCGGGATGGGCTGGAGCTCCTGGTGCACCATGGCGATGCCTTTTTCCAGCGCGTCCAGCGGGGTGGGGATGGTTACCTTCTGTCCATCGTACTCGATCTCGCCCTCGTCCATCTTGTAAATGCCGAACATGCATTTCATCAGGGTGGATTTGCCGGCGCCGTTCTCGCCCATCAGGGCCATAACCGTGCCGGGGCGCAGCTCAAGCCGGGCATGATCCAGAGCTTTGACGCCGGGGAAGACCTTGACGACGTCTTTCATTACCAGACGGTACTCTGCCATTCCGTAGAGCCTCCTTTTGTTCACTTGATTCCCGCAAGAAAAGGTGCGTACGGGGAGAAGAAGCCGCTCCCGCGCACGCACCTCTCATTCCTTACAATTCGTTCCGCTCAGGCAGCCGGAGGATCAGAGGTAATCTGCAGCGTTCTCCGGAGTAACCTTGACGTAGTCGACCCAGTAGTACTGCTCCACAGCCTCGCCCTCGACGTACATCTTGGTGGCTTCGGTGGCAGCGGTGGCCTGGCCCACGTCATCGTTCAGAACGGTGCCGGTCATGCGGCCATCGACAACAGCCTGGACAGCCTCAGCCAGAGCGTCAACACCCACCAGGTAGATGTCGGTGCCCACGGTGCGGCCAGCCTGCTCGATGGACTGCAGAGCGCCCAGAGCCATGGCGTCGTTGTTGCAGAAGACAACCTCGATCTGATCGCCGAACTGTGCCAGAGCGTTGGCCACGTCCTGCTGAGCCAGAGTCTGGTCCCAGTTGTCCAGGTACTCATACAGGCAGTTGACGGTCTTGCCGGCGTCTTCCAGAGCCTTGATGGAGTACTCGGTGCGGTACTGGGCGTCAATGTTCTCGGGGTCGCCCTTGCACATGATGTAAGTGATGACGCCGTCGCCGTTGATGTCGCCCTCGGTGTCGGTGGCCAGGATCAGCTCGCCCTGGTAAGTACCGGACTGACGTGCGTCAGCGCCGACGTAGCAGCACTTGTCGGGATAGCTGTCCAGAACAGCCTTGTCGGGCTCACGGTTGATGAAGACGATGGGGATGCCGGAGGGAGAAATGGTGTCCACGATGGTCTGGGCCGAAGTGGTCTGGACCGGGTTGATGATCAGGACGTCCACACCCTGCTGCAGGAAGGTGTTGATCTGCTCGGTCTGGGTGTTCTGGTCGTTCTTGCCGTCCATGATGGTGACGCCATAGCCCAGCTCGGTGAGGTACTCCTCCAGGTCGGCGCGGTACAGGGTCATGAAGTTATCAGCAAACTGATAGATGCAGACGCCGATGTTGGCGCTGCCGGCAGCAGCAGAAGCTGCGGAAGTAGCAGTGGAAGCAGCAGAAGATGCGGTCGAAGCAGCAGAGCTGGAATCGCCGCCGCCGCAGGCAGTCAGGGCAGCAGTCGTGCCGACAACGGCAGATGCCTTCAGAAAGTCACGGCGAGAAATCATTTTCATAATAGCATTCTCCTTCATCAAAAAACAAAATCGGGTGCGGGCAGGCCCCCCACACGCTAAGGGGCATGTCCTCTCTGTCTCCTATTATACCCTCGCCGTGAAACTATGTGCAATAGTAAAAACAAACAAGCTTGAAGAAAAAGTTTTAGGAGATTTTGACAACAAAAAGCAAATTGGTCTGTGGATTTTGCGGCATGTGGCACAAAACTGCATTTCAACGCATCATATGTACAAAAAGTGCGGATTATGTATCCCAGACGGGCCGCCGGAGCCGGCCTGAAAACCGCCCCGAAAACAAAATTTTATTTGATTTCCGTTGTTATACGAATATGTGACTTTGTTTGATATATATGGACTTTTTATGCCTGTTTTCACAATACCGCAAAAACCCGCTAAACAAACGGGAATAACAGGAATAAAAGCGCCAAAGCGGAGGTTTTGGGCCTGGCGGAGGGTCCGTATGCAACAAAAGCCCCTGCCGGGCGGGCAGGGGCTTGGGGGTGAAAAATCAGGATTGTACCGGGACAACGGCGGCGGTGCGGCTGCCGCGGCGGGCGTTGGCAGCCCGCTTTCTGGGCTGGGCGCCGGAGGCGGCGGCCGGGGGCGCCGGCGGGGTCTGTCCGGCGGACTCTTGTGCGGGAGCCGATGCCGGACGGCGGGCCTTTTCGGTCATAATCAGCATCTGGAGACGGTTCTCCAGGTTGGCGAAACTGACGTCGGGGTCGTAGTCCAGGGGCAGGATCTGGGCGTCGGGATAGATTTCCTTCAGCCGCTTGGCCACGCCGCGGCCCACCACATGGTTGGGCAGGCAGCCGAAGGGCTGCAGGATGATGAAGCTGCGGCAGCCCTCCTTGGCGTGGTGGAGGATTTCGGCGGGGATCAAAACGCCCTCGCCGGCGTCAAAGGTGTGGTGGATGATGGGGTCGCTGGCCCGGACAATGTCCTGCATCCGGGCGGCCCGGTGGTACAGGGGATGCCGCTTGGCGATGGAATCGGTCATGGCGTGGGCCGCGTTGAACACCTCGTCGGCGGTGCGGTACCAGATCTTTTCACCCAGAGGCTTGGAGATGTGGTACTCCTTGATCTGGGCGTCCATATAGAAGTAGGTCTTGCGGATGACGTCGGTCATCCGGGCCTCGATGATCTCGAAGCCGTTGGTTTCCAGATATTTCTCGATGTCGTGGTTGGCGCCGGGGTGGAAGTTCAGCAGGTACTCGCCCACGATCAGGACGGTGGGGCGGGGGTTGGAGCGGTCGTACTCCACCGCCTTCATCCGGTCGATGGCCTTCTCAAAACCCTTTTTCAGGCCGGGAATGCCGTGGCGGGTCATGCCGTCCACAATGTCGTCCATGCCGGCCTCAAAGGCCTGTTCAGCTGCGCCGGGCACCTTCTCATAGGGGCGGATTTTCCGCAGCAGCTCCTCCATGACGTCGATCATGGGCAGGGAGAACACCAGATTGAAGGAGGAGGCCAGATTCATCTTGAAGCCGGGGTGCATGTTGTGGCTGTCCTTGTCGTCGTTGGTCAGGATGGGAATCTGGGCGAAACCGGCGTCGTCCAGGGCTTTCCGCAGCAGGGCGCTGTAGTGGGTCAGACGGCAGTCGCCAATGTACTTGGCCATGGCCACGCCAGTGTGGTCCAGATCGTACTTGCCGCTGCGGAGGGCCGCCAGGATTTCGCCGATGACAATCTGGGCGGGGAAACAGATGTCGTTGTGCACATACTGCTTGCCCAGACGGATGGCCTCCTCCCGGCCCACTTCCAGCGGAACGGCCCGGACGTGCTGGGCGGCAAAGGCCGCCGACATCACCCGGCAGAAGGCGTGGGAGGTGTTGGGCACCAGGACCACCCGCTCCTGGATGTCGGCCTTGGTGAACTTGACGGGATAGGGATCGGGCAGGGGATGCACCTCGGCCCGGGCGCCCTGGGCCCGGCGCAGGGCCGCCGTCTCCACAAAGGACCGAACCCGGATCCGCAAGGAACCCTGGGCGTCGCTCTCGTCCAGCTTGAGGATCAAAGGGCTCTTGCCCGAGATCTCGTGCATCATGCGGGTGATTTCGTCCGACAGATAGGCGTCGTGGCCGCAGCCAAAGCTGACGATCTGGACGTACTCCAGACAGTCATCCCGGGCGGCCAGAACGGCGGAGGCCAGCATCCGGGCGTGGTAGTTGTTGACGATGTCCAGACGGCTGCGGGACAGGTCCACCTTGTTCACGTCGGGCAGGGCGTCGTTGGTCAGCACCGGAATCCCCAGACTGACGAACAGATCGGGCAGAGCGTGGTTGACCAGTTCGTCGTTCTGGTAGGGACGGCTGGCCAGAACCACCGCATAGCGGTTCTCGGCGTGGCAGCGGTCCAGTACCGCCTGGCCGGCGGCCTTGAGCTGGTCCGAAAAGCTGGTCTGGGCGGCGTCGCCCAGGGCAATGGCCCGGCGGGTCAGCTCTTTGTCGATGCCGAAGGCGGCGGCCATGTAGTCGGCCAGCTGGCGGTCCCGGTCGGCCCGGCGGTGCCAGTGGAACAGGGGGGCGTCAAAGGGGATGCCCCAGCGCTTCTGGGGATCGTCCGAATTGCGGATGACGATGGGATAGCCCTTCACCACCGCGCACATGGACTCGCTGGTGGAAGCGGTGCCCTCGGGCTGGACGGTGGTGATGGAGGGCATGAAAATCCGGTCCACCTTCCGCTTGGCCAGGTCCCGCAGATGGCCGTGAACCAGCTTGGCCGGGAAACAGACGGTGTCGGAGGTCACCGCCGACAGGCCCTCCTCGTAGAGGGGACGGGTGCTCTTGCCCGACAGCTGAATCTTGAAGCCCAGACTGCGCCAGAAGGCATTCCAGAAGGGCATGGTCTCCCAGAAGGAGAGCACCCGGGGAATGCCGATGGTCACCCCGCGGTCGGGGGCCAGGGCGGGAGCGTCGTAGTCGGCGAACAGGAGTTTTTCCCGCAGGGCGAACAGGTTGGGAATGCTCTGGATGTTCTGATTGGTCTGGCGGACCCGGGCCTGGACGGCGCTGTCTCTGGGATCGCCCAGAATCTCGCCCCGCTCGCACCGGTTGCCGGTGACAAAGCTTTCCCCGCTGGGGAACCGGATGACGGTGCGGGTGCAGTGGTTCTGACAGAAGGGGCAGGGCTCATTCTGGCTCTGGGTGTATGTAAAGGTGTCCAGGGCCTCAAAGCCGATGAAATGGCTGGCGGGGTTGCCGTTGGCCTCGGCCTGGCGCTTGGTCAGGAGGGCCGCGCCGATGGCGCCCATCTCGCCGGGGTAGGGGGCGCGGGTGACGGTGCAGCCCAGATACTGTTCCAGCGCCCGCAGGACGGCGTCGTTTTTGAAGGTGCCGCCCTGCACCACAATCCGGCTGCCCAGCACATCGGTGTTGGGGATGCGGACCACCTTGGTAAAGACATTCTTAATAATGGAACGGCACAGGCCCGCCATGATGTCGTCGGGGGTGCGGCCGTTTTTCTGTTCAGTGATGATGCTGCTGTTCATAAAGACGGTGCAGCGGCTGCCCAGCTCGGCCGGGTTCTCGGCCCGGAAGGCCGCGTCGGCGATGTCCTCCACCGGAATCCCCAGCCCGGCGGCAAATTCCGCCAGGAAGGAGCCGCAGCCCGAGGAACAGGCCTCGTTCAGCAGCATATTGGTGACCACGCCGTCCTTGATCCAGATGGCTTTCATGTCCTGGCCGCCGATGTCCAGCAGGAAGGTCACGTCCGGCAGATAGTGGCAGGCCGCCGAGGCGTGGGCCACCGTCTCCACCGTGTGATAATCCCCGCCGAAGGCCTTGCTCAGCATCACTTCGCCGTAGCCGGTGGTGCCCAGACCCAAAACATCGAGTTTTACGCCCTTGGCAGTATACTTTTTGTACATCTCCTGCAGGCCGCGGCGGATCACCTCGATGGGATCGCCCCGGTTGCTGGCGTAGAAGCGGTCCAGCACCTGCTCGTTCTCGTCCATCAGAACCAGCTTGCTGGTGGTGCTGCCGGCGTCCACGCCGATGTACACCCGCAGGGTGTCCCCGGGCTGGGTTTCCGGCTCTGCCAGCTGGGGCAGGGTGTGGCTGGCCTTCCAGGCGTCCCGCTCGGCGTCGGAAGCAAAATACCGCTGGGCGGTGTGCTGTTCGGTGACCTCGGGGGCGGCGGACAGCCGTTCCAGCGCGGTCTCGGGGGGCATGGGAGCGGCCCGGCCGGTGGGCAGGGGATACAGCTCATCCATGGCCAGGGCGGCGCCCAGGGCCACAATGGTGTCGGCGTTGTCGGGGCGGATGACCTGTTCCGGGGTCAGGCCCAGACGCTCGGCAAACACCCGGATCAGGGTGGGGTTGTAGGTCAGGGGGCCGCCCTCAAAGATGACCGGCGGGGTCATTTCCAGGCCCTGGGCCAGGCCGCCGATGGTCTGCTTGGCGATGGCGTGGAAGGCGGACAGGGCAATGTCGGCCCGGCTGGCGCCCTGGTTCAGCAGGGTCTGAATGTCGGTCTTGGCAAAGACGCCGCACCGGCCCGAAATGCTGTAGACCTGCTTGCCCTGGGCGGCCAGGGCGTCGAACTGCTCGGAGGGAACCCGCAGCAGGGCGGCGATCTCATCGATAAAAGCGCCGGTGCCGCCGGCGCAGCTGCCGTTCATCCGCATGTCGGAGGTGGTCAGGGTGCCGTCCTCCTCCTGGCGGAAAAAGATGACTTTGGCGTCCTGACCGCCCAGCTCCACGGCGGTGCGGGCGGCAGGGTAGAGGGCGCGGACGGCGGCACCGTTGGCCACCACTTCCTGGACGTAGCAGGCGCCCATCTGGTCGGCCAGGGGCCGGCCGCCCGAGCCGCACACCGCAATCCGCATGGGCAGCCCGGCAAACTTTTCACACACGGCGCTCAGCAGCTCGCAGAGGGTGCGCCGCTGCTCGGCGTGGTGGCGCTGGTAGCGGCGGAACAGAATCTGCCCGGTCTGCCGGTCGGTGAGGACGGCCTTGACGGTGGTGGAGCCAATGTCCAGGCCGAGACTTAAACGTTTCATGATCTCTTTCATTGTATACCCATATTTATAAATCCAAAAAGGTTGTCTGGCGTCTCGAACGGACCCGTCGGGGTATATCGTTCGATATCATACAGAATAACACCCCATTATGAACATTTCAATGTTTTGAGGGATAACGGGCTGGATTTTGTCGCTTTGCTTAGAATTCATACGAATAAAGCAATCTTTTTGGGCTGGATGCAAAGAGCCTCCCCGCGTATGTATGTGAATTTTACACAGAAAACCGCCTTTTTACATTGGACGGCAAAACAGGCTGTTACTTTTTACCAAAGTTTTGCGCAGACATGGTTTCACCAAAAAGCGGCTTAGGATACAATAAAGCCGTCCCAAAGAGGACCCGGGATCACCCGGGGAACAAGACATGAGGGCCCGAACAGATGGGCCGGGGCAGGGCTGCGAGGCCCGCCGCATATTGGGTACGAGAGAAAGGAAATTGGTATGAAGAACGTGAAATTTTCCCGCCGCAGCTTCCTGAAGGCCGGCGCTGCCGCCTCGGTGGCCAGCCTGGTGGCTGCCAATGCCGCCGTCGCCTCGGCCGCCGAGCCCAAGGCTGCCGCCCAGGAGAACGGCCTGTTTGACGGTATGTTCGGCGGCAAGACCCCCAAGTACATCTTCCTGTTCATCGGCGACGGCATGGGCGTGGCCCAGATCCAGTCCGCCTCCTTCTACAAGGGCACCGTCGAGAACAACGGCGCTGTGATCCCCGCCGAGCTGAGCTTCATGAAGTTCCCCTTCGTCGGCAGCGTCACCACCTATGACTCCACCTCCTTCTGCCCCGACTCTGCTTCCACCGCCACCTCCATCGCTTCGGGCGAGAAGACCGAGTCCGGCGTCATCAACATGACCCCCTGGACCCGTGACGTCCCCTTCGAGACCATCGCCGAGAAGCTGCACAGCCAGAAGGGCTACAAGGTCGGCATCCTGAGCACCGTCAACATCGACCACGCCACCCCCGCCGCCTTCTACGCCCATCAGGCCAGCCGCAAGAACTACTACGAGATCGGCGAGGAGCTGGCCAACAGCGGCTTTGAGTACTTTGCCGGCGGCGACTTCCAGGATCCCCGCGGCGGCGCCGTCTCCAACTACGACATGGCCATCGCCAAGGGCTACAAGCTGGTGACCACCCAGGCCGGCGCCGCTGCCCTGAAGGCCGGCGACAAGGCCCTGGTCATCGCTGAGCAGCGCGCCGACGCCGCCGCCATGAACTACTCCATCGACGCCGCCGCCGGCGAGTGGCAGCTGTCCGACTACGTCCGCAAGGGCATCGAAGTGCTGGATAACCCCAACGGCTTCTTCATGATGGCCGAGTCGGGCAAGATCGACTGGGCCTGCCACGCCAACGACACCGCCGCCTCCATCCACGATGTGCTGGAGATGAGCAACGCCGTCCAGGTGGCCGTCGACTTCTACAACCAGCACCCCAACGACACCCTGATCCTGGTCACCGCCGACCACGAGACCGGCGGCATGACCATCGGCTTCACCACCACCAACTACGACACCTATCTGACCAACCTGACCAAGCAGACCATGTCCTTTGTCAAGTTCGACAGCATCATCGACACCCTGCGCGCCCAGGGCGCTTCCTTCGAGGCTGCCATGGCCGAGGCCAAGAAGGCGTTCGGCCTCATCACCGCGAATGATGCCGACGCCGCCAACCCCGAGTACGAGAACCTGATCCTCACCGACTACGAGCTCGAGGGCCTGCGCACTGCTTACGAGCGCAGCATGACCGTCGGCGCCGCCGGCCAGGGCGACATGACCCAGCGCGATTACGAGCTGTACGGCACCTATCAGCCCTTCTCGGTCGAGCTGTGCCATGTGCTGAACCACAAGTCCGGCATGGACCACACCACCTGGAGCCACACCGGCGCCCCCGTCAACATCTACGCTGTGGGCGCAGGCTCCGACAAGTTCACCGGTGCTTTCGACAACACCGAGATCTTCCACAAGCTGGCTGAGCTGACCGACGTGAAGTAAACCGCGTCCCGGCTCTCCCAAAACAAAACACGAGACTCCTTCTTCCTTAATCTTCTTCTTAACATACACCAGGCATACATGCTAAAGCCCCCGCCCAACACCGCGCGACACGGTGCAGGCGGGGGCTTTTCGGTTTAAAAAATCAAAAAGTGTTACGGGGCAGGGGGATCAATCATCGAGGTGCAGTGGGGGCAGCGGGTGGCCTTGATGGAGATCTCGCTCTGGCAATAGGGGCAGATGCGGGTGGTGGGAGCGGCGGGGGTCTCCTTTTTCTTGCGGAAGGAGGCGGCCTTGTTGGCCGCTTTGATCACCACAAACAGGGACAGGGCGACAATCAGGAAATTGATGACGGCATTGAGAAAAGACCCGATGCCGATGGATACCTGCCCCACCTGAATCACCACATGGGAGAAGTCCATGTTGAAAAACAGGCCGATGACAGGGGAAATGATGTCGTTGACCAGGGAATCCACAATGCTCTTGAAGGCGGCGCCAACCACGATGCCCACAGCCATGTCCAGCACGTTGCCGCGCATGGCGAAAGCCCGGAATTCCTTGAAAAAACGCTGGATGCCTTGGGTCATAGGGTAATGATTCCTCCTGAGGGATTAGATCTGGTGCTCCGCAATCCAGTTTGCCACCGGCTGGGCGATGGCCTTGACGCTGCCCTCCTCAAAGGGGGTGCGGAGGCCGGCGGTCTCGCACAGCTCGGTGTAGCTGGCGGTGCCGCCGCGGCGGCAGAGCCGGAGATACCGCTGCCATGCGTCGGCGTGGTCGGCCTCGTTCAGCAGGAAGAACTGGAGAGCCGCCATGGTGGACAGGCAGTAGTCAATATAATAGAAGGGGCACTCGTAGATGTGGAGCTGACGCTGCCAGCCTGCGCCCCGGCCGTAGAAGGGCAGACCGTCAAAGTCGATCCAGGGACGGTACTTCTTCTCCAGCTTGAGCCAGACGTCGTTGCGCTGGTCGGGGGTCAGGTTGGGGTGCTGGTACATGATATGCTGGAACTCATCCACTTCACAACCGTAGGCCAGGAAAATCAGGCTCTCCTCGGTGTGGGTGAGGGCGTACTTGGGGGTATCTGCGCCGAACAGCAGATGATGCCAGGGGGCGGTGAGGAACTCCATGGCCATGGAGTGGATCTCGGCGCTCTCCATGCTGGGGCACTTCAGGTCCTCGGGCATGGCCTCGTCCAGGGCGGCCAGATAGCCCTCGAAGGCGTGGCCGGCCTCATGGGTCAGGACGTCCACGTCGGCGGCGGTGTCGTTCCAGTTGGCAAAGATAAAGGGGGCCTTGTAGGTGGGCAGGATGGTCATATAGCCGCCGTTGGCCTTGCCGGGACGGCTGAGGACGTCAAACAGCTCGTTGTCCTGCATGAAGTCGATGAACTCGGCCGTCTCGCTGCTGAGCTCGTGGTACATGGTGCGGGCAGCGTCCATGCGCACCTGATAGCCCTTGACCGGGACGGGGTTGCCGTCGGGGAAAGCTACGTTCAGGTCGGCAAAGGTGGGGTGCTCGATGCCGGCGCGCCGGGCGCGGCGGGCCACCACTTCGGCCAGCAGAGGCACCACGTCCCGGGCCACCTGGTCCCGGAAGATGCGGATTTCCTCGGGGCCGTAGCCGATGCGGTTCATCCGGGCATAGGACAGCTCACTGTAGTCCTTGTAGCCCAGGATGGCGGCCTGCTGGTTCAGGTTGTGGACGGTGCGCTCGTACAGCTCGTCGAACTCGCCGCGGTGGGCGTCAAAGTAGCTGGCCTCGGCCTCAAAGGCAGCGCGGCGGACGGCGGGGTCCAGGCTCTGCTTGTAGGGGCCCAGCTGGGGGATGGTGAGCTGCTGGCCGTCCAGTTCCACCAGAGCGCCGCCGTACAGACGCTGGTACAGGCTGGAGATGGTGTTGGCCTCCTGCTGAAGGGCGGTGACCCGGCTGTCCACCGACAGGACTGCATTGCGCATGCCGGGCACGCAGGTGGAGCCGTAGGCAGCGGTGAGGGCGTCCAGATGGGGATTGGCCAGGATGGCGCGGTAGATCTCGGTGACGGCGTTGGAAACGGCAGGGCCGTTGGCGTCGAAGAAGTCCTGCTCAGCCTGCCAATAGGGATCGCGGGTGTCGCAGGTATAGTGGATGTTGGCCAGGTTGGCGGCGGTGGTGTAGTCGGCCATGGCGGCACTCTGGTCGTAGTAGAGTTTCACCAGAGCCTCGTCGGAGTCGGCCGCGGCTGCGTCGGCGGCAAACTGGGCGCACCGCGCCAGAATGGCGTCAATATCGGGGCGTGCATAAGGCATTTCACTGAATTTCATGAGCGTTCATTCTCCTTCCTTGTGGCCCCGTGGGGGGCTTTATCCTGCCATTAGGATACCACAACCGAATGCAAAAGAAAAGCCGGGCACAAAAAAGTAAAAGTGAAATCCTTTCAGCCGGTGCAAGTCGGCATGAATACTCACTTTTTGGCTTTAATCCAGTGCAGCGGTGAAGGCGCCTGAACCGGCACCCTGACGCCCTGGCTTGGGGCTGTATCCCTGCCGTGAAATATGGCCGGTGTGCCTGTTCCCGGTGGAAACGCCGTACCCGGTGGGCAGGAAAAACACCTTGTCTCAACCAAAGACAGAACCCCAGCCCAGCCATGTAAAATCCGCTCTTTTATATAAGGAAAAGCCTCTTTTTCGGAAGAACCGGTGCGGCGTGCCAGTGCTGTGAACGGCAAGGAGAGAGGAATAAAACGGCAAGAAAAAATCCCCGCCCCGGAGAAGGAGCGAGGATTTTGTGTGGTATGAATATTTACGATTGGTATAGACCTAAAGGAAATTAACTCTTAGATAGAATGCATTGACCTGCGGAAAATGGTATTTCATAGCAGTTTGCATCGTACCGTGCCGCAGGCACAGACGCAGCGAACGAGCCGGAGCGAAACGGCTCCGCGGAACCTTCGGAGACCCGCAAACTGTATGGTACACATTGAAACCTCTTGCGCTTAGCCGATTTTTGCGGCGCGCCGCGGTGGTCGCTTGCAAAAATCGGAGCGCTGCGCCAGCCATAGCTCCCTGTTTCGTCCACAGGACGCGGTCGCTATGGCTGCCTTTGCTTACTTTTTCTCTGAAAAAGTAAGGCGGACGGGACCGGAGAAGTAGAGGGTGCCGAGGGCGGCGACGGGCCCGCCGTCGGCCAGGGCGTCGGCCCGGTGCACACCGGCCGGAATGGTGTCCGCCGCCTCCGCTACGCCGCCCAGGGCCGTGATCTTGGCCGCCAGGTTAGCCGCCGGAATGGCCCGGGGACTGGGGGCTGTGACGGTCACAAAACACTTGGCCAGAGGCAGAAGCAGCTTGAGCATGTCGTCGGAATCCTTGTCCGCCATGATGCTGATGAGGAAAACAAACTTCTCGCCCGGGAACCGCTCCCGCAGGCTGGCCACCGTGGCCCGCATGCCGTGGGCGTTGTGGCTGCCGTCCAGCAGGAAGGGCGGGTCCCGGCGAAGCAGCTCAAACCGGCCCGGCCAGCTCACCTGGGCCAGACCCCGGCGGATGGCCTCGTCCGGAATGTTCCAGCCCCGGTTCCGGAGAACCCGCAGGGCCGTGATGGCCACGGCGGCGTTGCGGGGCTGATAGCTGGCCAGCAGGGGAAGGGTCAGCCCTTCCATCCCGTCGAAATCAAAGACCAGGCCGTCCAGGCTGGAACTGGTCCGGTGCAGACGGCCGAAATCCACCACCGACAGAGGAGCGTGCCGGGCCTGGGCGACGTCGGCAATGACCTTGTCGGCCTCGGGCTCTCCGCCGTAGCTGACCACCGGACAACCGGGCTTGATGATGCCGGCCTTGGCGGCGGCAATGTCCGCCAGGGTGGGGCCCAGCTCTTTGACGTGGTCCATCCCCAGGGCGGTGATGACGGCGCATTCAGGGGCGGCGATGACGTTGGTGGAATCCAGCGCGCCTCCCAGGCCTACCTCCAACACCACGATGTCACAGTGCTGCTGGGCAAAATAGAGCATTCCCAGGGCGGTGATGAGCTCAAACTCGGTGGGCAGGTCGGTCATGGCCTGGGCCACCGGCTGCACCCGCTCCACCAGCCGGACCAGGTCCTGGTCCGGGATGGGCTGGCCGTCGATCTGGATGCGCTCATTGAAACGATTGATGAAAGGGGAAGTAAACAGTCCCGTCTTGTAGCCGGCCTGCCGCAGACAGCTGTCCAGCATGGCGGCGGTGCTGCCCTTGCCGTTGGTGCCCGCTATGTGGACAAACCGCAGCTTGTCCTGGGGCCGGCCCAGGGCTTCCAGCAGGGTCTGAGTTCGCTCCAGACCGGGCTTGTGGCCCTGCCAGTGGATGGCATGAATATAATCCAATGCCTGTTCGTAAGTCATTCCGAACGCCTCCCGTTCAGGCTGCCCCGGGCTGCGGCCATCAGGCTGTGATTGGCCAGCAGGGCCCGCATCAGGAACCATTCCGCCACCGACAGGATCAGGGCGTTGGGGATGCGGGCGGCCAGCACGCTCCAGGGATAGCCATAGAACAGCCACAGGGCCAGCGAATTCAAAATCATGGAACCGATGACATGGCCCAGCAGGATGCCGCCGGCCAGTCGGACGCCGTCCCGGCGGGCGGGCAGGTAGCGCCAGCCCAGACCGGCAAACAGGCCCACGGCGCCGGCCCCCAGGGTGATCAGGGGATTGATGGCGTAGCCGGCCAGGACGCCGCCGATGATGTCGGCGATGGCGCCCACGGCGAAGCCGGCTGCCGGTCCAAACAGGACCGCCGCCAGCACCACCGGCAGGCTGCCCAGGTTGAACCGCAGAAAACCGGTGGAAATGCTGAACACCCGGCTGAACACGATGCTCATGGCGATGAGCAGGGCACAGAAGGTCAGACTGCGAAGGGATTTGGGACGATTCGGATTCATGGCAATGCCTCCTTTTCTGAATCCAGCCAGAGGAGGACAAAGAAACGGCCCTCCCCATGCGACAAAACCGCACAAAGGAGGGCCGTGAAATCCGGCAGCGTTCACACCGGGCCACGGGCATACCGCGGCCCGCGCCCAGGTCCATGCAGCAGCGGGATGCAGGCTGTGCACCGCGGGAAAACTTCGCCTTCGTCCGCAGCACAACTCCCCGTTGATGCGGCACTTAACGCGCACAGCCTTACTCTGTTGATCTTTTGGCAATCAGGGGGCCGGGATGGCCCCTTCCGGCCGGGCGGCCGGCATCCGCCCTGCCGGGGCGGACGGCGGCAGGCGGATGGCCTGCACTGTCTGTATTATACACGCTTTGCAGCCGGGGTGCAAGGCGCTGGAAGAACATCTTTCCCAATGGAACGACCGTCTTTTCGTGCAAGATGCCCAGAATCCGCCGCCCGGCAAAAGAAAAACGGCGGCCCGTGCAGGTTGGGCCGCCGCTTTGCCCTCGCGGGCAGGCAGGGTAAATGATAAGAAGGTAAATGAAGAAAATAGCAACATTCAGGACGGAGCGCAGGGGCCAAAGGGCCTGGGAAGCAGTGGGGATACCATTCTTGTATCCAAGGCGCTCCGTTGGGATACAACATACCACTTTTCACGCGGAAATGCAAGACTTTTTTGAACAAAAAAGCCTTTGAAACAGCGTAAAAACGTATTTTCGTGAAAGCGCACAAATATAGGGGAGCTTTGCTGCAACAAATGCCGAACTTGCGCAGGGGCGTCTGTCGTTCCGGGACGGACAGCCCGCCGGCAGGGCCGGGGAGCGGGCTTTACATTCCGGCGGGGCTATGTTATGATAATCAAGTACGTTTCTATGATCTGTGGGAAAATTTGCCCGCCCGGACGGGCGGGTCGGGACGAAAGAAAAGCGAATGGAACAAGAGTCAGAGGTATATACACCCAAAATTTTGAAGAACGGGCCAGGGGGCCCGATTTTTACCACCAATGACCTGCTGCGGCTGATTGTGCCGCTGCTGATCGAGCAGCTGCTGGCCACCACGGTGGGCATGGCGGACACCATGATGGTATCCCGCTGCGGCGAGGCGGCCATCTCGGGCGTCAGCCTGGTGGACATGATCAACAACCTGATTATCAACCTGCTGGCGGCCCTGGCCACCGGCGGCGCGGTGGTGGTGAGCCAGTATCTGGGCGCCGGCCGCAAAAAGGAGACCGACGACAGCGCCGGCCAGCTGGTTCTGCTGAGCCTGCTGCTGGGGTTGGGACTGGGCCTGTTCAGCTGGGCGCTGGCCCGGCCCATGCTGCGGCTGTTTTACGGCAGCATCGAGGCGGACGTGCTGGACGCCGGTGTCCGCTATCTGCAGGTGACGGCCCTGAGCTATCCCTTTCTGGCGCTGTACAATGCGGGAGCGGCCATCTTCCGCAGTATGGGCAACTCCAAGATTTCCATGCAGATCAGCCTGCTGATGAACGTCATCAACATTGTGGGCAACGCCGTCTGCATCTTCGGATTGAATATGTACGTAGAGGGCGTGGCCTGGCCCACCGTCATCAGCCGCGCTCTGGCCGCCGCCCTGATTCTGGCCGCCTGCGGCCGCAAGTCCAACACCGTCCAGGCCCGGATGACCCTTCGGGTGGACGGAGGCCTGGCCCGGCGGATTCTGGGCATCGGCATCCCGTCCGCCTTTGAGAACAGCCTGTTTCAGGCGGGCCGGATTGTGGTGGTGAGCATGATCTCCCTGTTCGGCACCGTTCAGATCGCCGCCAACGCGGTGGCCAACAACCTGGACGGCATGGGCTGCATCCCCGGCCAGGCCATCAGTCTGGCTATGATTACGGTGGTGGGCCGGTGCGTGGGCGCCCAGGACAACGAACAGGCGGCCGCCTATGCCCGCCGCCTGCTCAAATGGACCTATCTGACCATGGGCCTGTTCAACGGGGCCATCCTGCTGTTTGTCAAACCGCTGGTGGGCATCTATGCCCTGTCGGGGGAGGCCATGGAGCTGGCCATCCTGCTGGTGCGGATTCACTGCGGCTGCGGCCTGCTGCTGTGGCCGGTGGCCTTTGTCCTGCCCAACGCCCTGCGGGCGGCCAACGATGTGCGGTTCACCATGACCGTCTCGGTGCTGAGCATGGCGGTCTGGCGTCTGGGCTTCAGCTATCTGCTGGGGGTCCAGATGGGCTACGGCGCCGTGGGCGTCTGGATTGCCATGGTCATCGACTGGATTTGCCGTTCGGCCTGCTTTGTGGGGCGGTTCCGCAGCGGCGTTTGGAAAACCAAATACCTGGCGTGACGCCGGCTCGGTGCGGGCGGCGGCCATGCCCCATGCTTTAAAGCAAAAGAAGGGAACACTGTATGAAGCTAGTCAGCTGGAATGTCAACGGCCTGCGGGCCTGCCTGTCCCATGGCTTTGCCGAGAGCTTTGCCGCCCTGGACGCAGACGTCTTTTGCCTGCAGGAGACCAAAATGCAGCCGGGTCAGGCTGATTTCCACCCCGAGGGCTATCAGGAGTATTTCTGCTCGGCCCAGCGCAAGGGATATTCGGGCACAGCCTGCTACTGCCGCACCCAGCCTCTGGCGGTGACCATGGGGGTGGGGATGGAGGAGCACGACCAGGAGGGCCGCGTCGTCACCCTGGAATACCCCGGTTTTTACCTGGTGAACTGCTACACCCCCAACAGTCAGGACGGGCTCAAGCGCCTGGACTACCGGATGGAGTGGGAGGCCATGTTCCGCCGCTACCTGCTGGATCTGGACGCCAAAAAGCCGGTGATCCTCTGCGGCGACCTGAACGTGGCCCATCAGGAGATCGACATCAAGAACCCCGCCTCCAACCGCCGCAGCGCCGGCTTCACCGACGAGGAGCGGAACGCCATGACCCAGCTGCTGGAGGCCGGCTTTGCCGACAGCTTCCGGCTGCTGCACCCCGACGAGGTGAAGTACAGCTGGTGGAGCTACCGTTTCCGCGCCCGGGAGCGGAACGCCGGCTGGCGGATCGACTATTTCCTGGTTTCCCGGCGGATCGCCGACAAGGTGCAGGCCGCTGAAATTCATAACGAGATCATGGGCTCGGACCACTGCCCGGTGGAATTGGTCATTGATCTTTGAACCGAAAGGAGCATATAGGTATTATGGAAGAAAAACGGTCTGAGACCGCGTCCGTCGGGACCGCCGACCAACGCCTGGGCACAGCGCCCCTGCTGCCCCTGATTTTCAGCCTGGCCCTGCCCACGGCCCTGGCCCAGCTGGTCAACATGCTGTACAACATTGTGGACCGGATTTACGTGGGCCACATCCCCGGCACCGGCAGCCTGGCGCTGGCCGGCCTGGGCGTGACCTATCCCATCATCGTCCTGATCACCGCCTTCTCCAACCTGGTGGGCATGGGCGGCGCGCCCCGGGCCTCGGTGGCCATGGGCCGCGGCGACTACAAGACCGCCGAGAAGATCCTGGGCAACTGCATCACCATTCTGGTGGTGCTGTCGGTGGTCCTGAGCGTGGTGTTCACCATCTACGGCGAGCCGGTGCTGCTGGCTTTCGGCGCCAGCGAAAACACCCTGCCCTACGCCATGGCCTATCTGCGGATTTACCTGCTGGGCACCATCTTTGTCCAGTTCACCCTGGGCATGACCCCCTTCATCACCAACCAGGGCTTTGCCAAGACCAGCATGGCCACCACCTGCATCGGCGCCATCAGCAACATCATCCTGGACCCCATCTTTATCTACGGGTTCAACATGGGCGTGGTGGGCGCTGCGGTGGCCACCATCCTGAGCCAGGCCCTGAGCATGATCTGGGTGCTTTGCTTCTTCCTGGGCAAGCGCAGCGTCCTGCGCATCCGCAAGGAAAACCTCATCCCCGACAAGGCCATTCTGGTGCTGGTGCTGTCGCTGGGCGTCTCGCCCTTCCTGATGACCGCCACCGAGTGCCTGATTCAGCTGTCCTTCAACACCGGCGCCGCCACCTACGGCGGCGACAGTGCCGTGGCCATCATGAGCATCCTGTTCTCGGTGTCCCAGATCGCCAACCTGCCGGTTCAGGGCTTCTGCCAGGGCGCACAGCCCCTCATCGGCTATAACTTCGGCGCGCAGAAGCTGGAACGCGTCCGCAAGACCTTCCAGGTCATGCTGACGGTGTCCATGAGCGTCACCACCCTGGTGGTGGCGGCGGTGGAGATTGCACCCCAGATGTTCCTGGGCCTGTTCTCCAGCGACGCGGCCATTGTGGCCATAGGCTCCGCACCGCTGCGGATTTATATGCTGGGCCACTTCTTCATGGGCGCCCAGAACGCCTGCCAGCAGACCTTCCTGGGTCTGGGCGAGGCCAAGCTGAGTATGTTCATCGCCCTGCTGCGCAAGGTGATCCTGCTGCTGCCTCTGTCCCTGGTGATTCCCCGGGTCTTTGGCCTGCTGGGCATCAGCCAGCTGCTGGGCCTGTACGTGGCAGAGCCGGTCAGCGACTTCATCTCGGCGTCCACCTGCACCATCCTGTTCTTTGTGATTGAGTGGAAGAAGCTCAATCCCGCTCCCAAAGCTACCAACTGATCAAAGGAGGCCCCATGCTGGAAAAGTATCTGTTTGTGTTTTTTGTCTCCATGGTTCCCGTCATTGAGCTGCGCGGCGCCATCCCCATCGGCTTTGGCCTGGGTCTGGACACCCTGCCCACCTATCTGGTGGCGGTGGTGGGCAACATGCTGCCGG
This sequence comes from Faecalibacterium sp. An77, assembly GCF_002161315.1. Lineage (NCBI taxonomy): Bacteria > Bacillati > Bacillota > Clostridia > Eubacteriales > Oscillospiraceae > Faecalibacterium > Faecalibacterium sp. An77. Next base: position 10,539 of record NZ_NFHK01000006.1, on the reverse strand, counting down.
TGCCCTTCATCTATCTGTTCGCCCGCAAGTTCCTGATCTGGGGCTACAACAAGCCCCTGATCGGCGGCATCTGCAAGTTCTTTGTGGTCAAGGGCGAAAAGGCCGGCCGCGCTCTGGAGGCCAAGGCCGGCCGCGGCCTGGTGATTGCCCTGCTGATCTTTGTGGGCGTGCCCCTGCCGGGCACCGGCGCATGGACCGGCACCCTGGCGGGGTCCATCCTGGACATGAAGTTCAAGGATGTGCTGATCGCCTGCATGGGCGGCGTCCTGATGGCCGGCATCATCATCGGCCTGGCCAGCGCCGGACTGCTGGGCGTGTTCAGCGTCTTCTTTGCGGTGTAAACCCGTTGTTGTTTCTCAAAGCTCCCGCCCCGGCGGGCGGCTTTAGAATAGAAAGGAATGGATATCTATGGATCAGGAACTGAATCAAAAGATTGACGCCTTCATTGCGGCCAACCGCGAGCAGCTGCTCGACGACATCGCCGCTCTGGTGGCCATCAACAGCGTCGAGACCGCCCCGGCGGAGGGCGCACCCTTCGGCGAGGGGGCCCGGGCCGCTCTGGACAAGGCTCTGGAGCTGGCCGGCAAGATGGGCCTTGCCACCCACAACTGTGAGGGCTACATCGGCTATGCCGAGCTGCCCGGCGCCGACCCGGACAAGTACCTGGCCACCATCTGCCATGTGGACGTGGTGCCCGCCGGAGAAGGCTGGGAGGCCGATCCCTTCACCATGCGCCGTCAGGACGGCTGGATTCTGGGCCGCGGCGTCATGGACGACAAGGGCCCCATGGTGGTGACCCTCTACGCCCTCAAGTTCCTCAAGGAGATGGGTGTGCAGCTGCGCTACCCCATCCGCGCCCTGGCCGGCACCAACGAGGAGACCGGCATGAAGGACGTGGAGTATTATCTGGCCCACAACAAGGCCCCGGCCTTCTGCTTCACCCCGGACGCTGAGTTCCCGGTCTGCAACGGCGAGAAGGGCCACTTCCACGGCAAGCTGGTCAGCCCGGTGTGCAAGGGCAAGATTCTTTCCTTCACCGGCGGCGTGGCCAACAACGCTGTGCCGGACCGCGCCAGCGCCCTGGTGGACGCCGACATCGTGGGCCTGAAGAACGCCCCCAACATCACCCTGGAGCCCGAGAACGGCGGGGTCCGGGTCCGCGGTTGGGGCAAGTCGGGCCACGCAGCCAGCCCCGAAGGCACCGTCAACGCCATCGGCCTGGTGGTGGACTACCTGCTGGCCAATGACCTGTGCACCGAGGAGGAGCGGAAGTATCTGGAGGCCCTCCACAAGCTGCACAGCTCCACCGCCGGCGAGGGCCTGGGCATCGCCACTTCGGACGGTCCCTTCGGCCCCCTGACCATCATCGGCGGCCGGATCTATATGGAGGACGGCCGGATGGTCCAGACCATGGACAGCCGCTATCCCACCTCTACCAACGGCGAGGTCATCGCCCAGGCCATCCGCAATGCCATCGGCGACGGCGCCGCCCTGGAGGATGTGGACGCTGCCGATCCCTTCTATATTGAGGCAGACACCCCCGCCATCCTGGCCTGCATCGACACCTACAACCAGGTCACCGGCAAGAACGAGAAGCCCTTCACCATGGGCGGCGGCACCTATGCCCGTCACTTCCCCTATGCCGTCAGCTTTGGCCCCGAGTCCCACGACCTGGTGCTGCCCTCCTTCGGCGGCCCCATGCACGGCGCCAACGAGTCGGCCCCGGTGGACGCTCTGCTCCAGTCGGTCAAGATTTATATTCTGGCCCTGCTGCGGCTGGAGGAAATTGATTTCTGATCCATCCCTATAAAATCATGACAAAAGGCAAAACCGACACGGTTTTTGCCTGATGGTATACAAAAAGACCCGGACCTTGCGGTGTGCCGCAGGGCCCGGGCCTTTTGTTTTATGTATGGTTACAGGGGTTTCAGCTGTTCGTTGAGGGCCACCACCGCGCAGACCTCGTTCTCCCGCACAAAGGAGACCAGCCAGCCACCGTCCTGACGGGTGCTCTTGAGCACCAGAGGGTCACCCCGCCGCAGAGGGCTGCGGTAGGAGATGCGGATGGAGCGCACTCCCTGAGAGAGGATCTCCTGGGGCGCGGCGTCCAGAGCCAGATTCAGATAGGCGGTGTTGTGCAGGTGGTCGTTGTAGTCCATGTCGCTGCGGCGCAGCAGAACCGGCTGTTCGTCGGTGTAGGATGTGGGAGGCCGCAGCCGGGGCAGCCGGTCGGGGAAGGCAGCGGCGTCCTCGGGCTGGTAGGCGGCCATCCGCTCAGGGGAAGGCAGCTGGGGGGTGCTGGTGCTGCGGTCCACCATGCACAGCTTGGCCTGGCCCCGGGCCAGCAGCTCCCCCGATTCGCTTTTCAGCAGCATTTCACGGGTGGCCTGGCGGGGACCGTTCCGCAGCCAGGTGCTGGCCGAGAAGTTCTCCTCATAGGAGGGAGCCCGCAGCACCTGAATCCGCCAGTTGGTGACCACCCAGGCCATCCCGCAGCAGAGGCTCTCTTTCATGACGGAATACCCCACCAGTTCGGCGTGGCGGGAGGCGGTGTTTTCGAAGATGGACAGGAGGGCAGGCGGGGCCAGCAGGCCCCGCTGATCGAAGTCCTCCACCCGGGTGTGGACAGGAAGGGTGAATATCATGGCGTTGCAAACCTCCCGATATGTTAGTTCATGGGTCCGGTGCGTTCAAACATCCGGTTGACCTGCTGGGCCAGCAGGGCGTGTTCCGGCGCGGTGAGCAGAGGGTCTTTGTCCAGCAGGGCAGCGGCCTCGCTCTGGGCGGCGTGAAGGGTGGCGGTGTCGTTGGCCAGATCGGCGATCTGAAGGGCCGGCAGGCCGTGCTGGCGGCTGCCGAAGAAGTCGCCGGGGCCCCGGGTTTCCAGGTCGTACTGGGCCACCGCAAAGCCGTCGGTGGTGGAGCAGAGGAATTTCAGCCGGCTGCGGACACTCTCGGCCTCGTTGTCGCTCACCAGAAAGCACCAGCTCTCGGCGGCGCCCCGGCCCACCCGGCCCCGCAGCTGATGCAGGGCGCTCAGGCCGTACCGCTCGGCGTTCTCGATGACCATTACGGTGGCATTGGGCACGTCCACCCCCACCTCGATGACGGTGGTGGACACCAAAGCGTCCAGCTGCCCGGTGCGGAAATCCTCCATGACGGCGGCTTTCTCCTTGGGTTTCAGCTTGCCGTGCATCAGGCCCACCCGGCGGTTGGGCAGCAGGGCCTTGGCGGTCTGCTCGTAATAGGTTTTGACGGGAGTGAGGCTGGCGTCGGGGCCCTCCTCGATGGCGGGGCATACAATATAGACCTGACGCCCCGCGCCGATTTCCCGGTCCAGAAAGCCGTAGAGATCCTTCCGGCGGGCGCCCGTCATCACCCGGGTTTTCACCGGGCGGCGGCCGGGGGGCAGCTCGTCCAGAATGGAGATGTCCAGGTCGCCGTAAATCAGCAGGCCCAGCGTCCGGGGGATGGGGGTGGCGCTCATCACCAGCAGGTGGGGCGCGCAGCCCTTTTCGGCCAGGGCGCCCCGCTGGCGGACGCCAAAGCGGTGCTGCTCGTCGATGACTGCCAGACCCAGCCGGGCAAACTCCACCCCTTCCGACAGGATGGCGTGGGTGCCCACCACCAGATCCGCCTCCCCGGAACGGATGGCCGCCAGGGTGGTGCGGCGGGCGGCGGCTTTCAGGCCGCCGGTCAGGAGAGCCACCCGGATGCCGAATTTGGCCAGCATCCGGTTCAGGTTTTCGGCGTGCTGCTCGGCCAGCAGTTCGGTGGGGGCCAGCAGTGCCCCCTGATACCCTGCGCCGATGGCTGCCCAGAGGGCCGCCGCGGCCACCAGGGTTTTGCCGCTGCCCACGTCGCCCTGAAGCAGACGGTTCATGGACTCGGTCCCGGCCATGTCCTCCAGAATCTCGTCCACCGCCCGGCGCTGGGCGCCGGTGGGGGAGAAGGGAAGGCTGGCCCAGAAGGGGGCGGGGTCAATCCGGCGCATGGGGGCGCCGGTGGAGGCGGAGCCGCGGTTTTTCATCTGGCCCATCCCCAGCTGGAGCACCAGCAGCTCCTCAAAGATCAGACGGCGGCGGGCCTCCTGGGCGGCCTCCGGCGAGGAGGGCGCATGGATGTCCCGCACCGCCTGGGCCTTGCCGGGCATCCGGTATTTTTGGAGCAGGGCAGGGGGGAGCGGGTCCCCCAGCAGTTCGGCATGGGGGAGAAGCTGGGCCACACAGCGGCTGATGGCGCTGCTGGTGAGGCCTTCGGTCTGGGGATAGATGGCCGCCAGGGGCGCGGCCTGCACCTGGGCGGCGGTGCGCACCTGCGGGTTCACCATCTGGCGGCGCAGCAGCCCGCCGGTGACCTCTCCCTCAAAGAAATACTCCTGGCCCACCTCCAGCTTCTGGATGGTGTAGGGATTGTTGAACCAGGTCAGCTCCAAAGTGGCCACATCGTCCCCGGCGGTGGCTTTCTCCACCCGGCGGCCCCCGGTGACGTACCGGCCGCCCTGCTTGGACAGCAGCTCGGCCCGGACCACGCACTCCACTCCGACCGGGGCCTCGGAGGGGGGATAGGGATGGGTAAAGTCCAGATACCGGCGGGGATAATGCTCCAGCAGGTCGGCCAGGGTGCGGATGCCCAGCTTTTCAAAGCGCTGGGCCAGCTTGGGGCCCACCCCCTTGAGGTACTGCACCGGGGTGTCAGGGGTCAGGGTGGTGCGGTTTTCGGGCAAAGACGCCGGGCACATGGGCAGGGCCTCCTTTCATGGAATATGCTTATTGTAGCACCGAACCGGGGCCGGCGCAAGGAACCAAAGCTGGAACCTGCCTTCCAGCCCACAGCCCGGGCAGGGGATACAAAAAAACCGCTGTCTCCCAAAGGAAACAGCGGTTTCTGGAGGTGGCGACCAGATTTGAACTGGTGAATGAAGGTTTTGCAGACCTTTGCCTTACCACTTGGCCACGCCACCATAGAGAGCAGAAAATCTGCTCCGTTATGGAGCGGCCGACGAGGCTCGAACTCGCTACCTCCACCTTGGCAAGGTGGCGCTCTACCAGATGAGCTACGGCCGCATATTCGACGCATTTTTCCCTGCGTCCGCCCGGCGAAGGGCGCTCCATGTTATTGGAGTAGGATTTGTTGGCGACCCGGATCGGGCTCGAACCGACGACCCCCAGCGTGACAGGCTGGTGCTCTAACCAACTGAGCTACCGGGCCAAAAGAAAGGAGTGAAACTTGTCACTCCCATGGAGCGGCCGACGAGGCTCGAACTCGCTACCTCCACCTTGGCAAGGTGGCGCTCTACCAGATGAGCTACGGCCGCATATGGTGCCTCCGATCGGAATCGAACCAATGACACGGGGATTTTCAGTCCCCTGCTCTACCAACTGAGCTACAGAGGCGCACCGGACGTTGATTATTATACCGCAAAATCCAAATTTGTAAAGAGGAAAATGCAAATTTTTTCAAAAAAGTTGAAAAAGGACGTTCCGCCGCTGCTTCTTTTGCTCTGAGAGGGGCGTATATTTGACTTTTGGCCGGTGAATATGGTTAAATGAACATTTGAAAAGAATCCATCAGCAAATTTGCCGGAGGAACAACATGGCAAAAAAACAGGAATACGGCAATGAAAGCATTACTTCTTTAAAAGGGGCCGACCGGGTCCGCAAGCGTCCGGCGGTTATTTTCGGCTCCGACGGGGTGGAGGGCTGCGCCCACTCCATCTTTGAGATCATTTCCAACTCCATCGACGAGGCCCGGGACGGCTACGGCAAGGTGATCAACGTCACCCGCTGCAAGGATGGCAGCATCCGGGTGGAGGACTTCGCCCGGGGCATCCCGGTGGACTGGAACAGCGGCGAGAACCGCTACAACTGGGAGCTGCTGTTCTGTGAGATGTACGCCGGCGGCAAGTACGGCGAAGGGGACGACAACTACGAGTTCAGCCTGGGCCTCAACGGCCTGGGCCTGTGCGCCACCCAGTACGCCTCGGCCTGGATGACCGCCGACATCTACCGGGACGGCCTCCACTATCATCTGGATTTCGCCAAGGGCGAAAACGTGGGCGGCCTGCAGAAAGAACCTTATAAGGGCCGCCGCACCGGCAGCGTCATCCACTGGAAGCCGGACGAGGAGGTCTTCACCGACATCGACGTGCCGGCCAGCTACTTTAAGGATGTGCTGCGCCGTCAGGCGGTGGTCAACGCCGGCCTGACCCTCACCTTTACCGATGAAAAGGAGAAGGACCCCGCCACCGGCAAGCCCTGGCAGGAGAGCTACTGCTACCAGAACGGCATCGCCGACTATGTCCAGGAGGTGGCGGGGGAGGAGTCCCTGACTCCGGTGTTCACCTGCGAGTCGGAGGCCACCGGTCGGGACCGGGAGGACCAGCCCGATTATAAGGTACGGATGAGCGCGGCCTTCTGCTTCTCCAATAAGGTGCAGATGCTGGAGTTTTACCACAACTCTTCCTGGCTGGAACACGGCGGCAGCCCCGAGCATGCCGTCCGCACCGCCTTTGTCTACCAGATCAACAAGTATCTGAAGGAAAAGGGGATGTACAAGAAGGGGGAGAGCAGCGTTAGCTTCCAGGACATCCAGGACTGCCTGGTGTATGTGTCCTCCAGCTTCTCCACCCGCACCAGCTATGAGAACCAGACCAAAAAGGCCATCACCAACAAGTTTATCTCCCAGGCCATGACCGACTTCCTCAAGCACTATCTGGAAGTGTACTTCCTGGAAAAGCCGGAGGAGGCCCAGAAGATCTGTCAGCAGGTCCTGGTGAACAAGCAGAGCCGGGAACACGCCGAAAAGACCCGCCAGAGCATCAAAAAGACCCTGGCCACCCAGATCGACCTGGCCAACCGGGTCCAGAAGTTTGTGGACTGCCGCACCAAAGACCCCGCCCGCCGGGAACTGTATATCGTGGAGGGCGATTCGGCCATGGGCGCCGTCAAAACCAGCCGGGACAGTGAGTTTCAGGCCATCATGCCCATCCGCGGCAAAATCCTCAACTGCCTGAAGGCCGATTATGCCCGGATTTTCAAGTCGGACATCATTGTGGACCTCATCAAGGTGATGGGCTGCGGCATCGAGCTGGGCGGCAAGTACAATAAAGAGCTGGCCACCTTCAACCTGGACAATCTGCGGTTTAATAAAATCGTCATCTGTACCGATGCCGACGTGGACGGCTATCAGATCCGCACCCTGGTGCTGACCATGCTCTACCGCCTGACCCCCACCCTGATTGAAAAGGGCTATGTCTATATTGCCGAGTCCCCGCTGTATGAAATCAATACCAAGGATCAGACCTGCTTTGCCTACACCGAGGCGGAAAAGGCCGCCTTCCTGAAGAAGATCGGGGACAAAAAGTACACCATCCAGCGCTCCAAAGGTCTGGGTGAAAACGACCCCGAGATGATGTGGCTGACCACCATGAACCCGGAGAGCCGCCGCCTGATCAAGGTGATGCCCACCGACGCGGCCCAGACGGCCCAGGTGTTCGATATCCTGCTGGGCGACAACCTGGCCGGCCGCAAGGACCACATTGCCGCCCACGGGGCGGAGTATCTGGACGAACTGGATCTGTCCTGACAGACCGCGCACAACCGGGAGATGAAACGATAAAACTATGGCGAAAAAAGCAACCAAAAAGCAAACCAAACCGGTGCGGCCCCAGCTGGGAGAAGGGGTGGAAATCCTGAACGCGGGCAGCGTCCTGGAGGACCCCATCACCCGCACCCTGGAAACCAACTATATGCCCTACGCGATGAGCGTCATCGTCAGCCGGGCCCTGCCCGAGATCGACGGCTTCAAGCCCGCCCACCGCAAGCTGCTGTACACCATGTACGACATGAACCTGCTGAAGGGGGTGCGGACCAAGTCCGCCAACATCGTGGGCGCCACCATGCACCTGAACCCCCACGGCGACGCCGCCATTTACGACACCATGGTCCGCATGGGCCGGGGCAACGAGAGCCTGCTGGTGCCCTATGTGGACAGCAAGGGCAACTTCGGCAAGGCCTACAGCCGGGATATGTCCTACGCCGCCGCCCGTTACACCGAGGCCCGGCTGGAGCCGGTGTGCGAGGAGCTGTTCCGGGACATCGACAAGGAGACGGTGGACTTTGTCCCCAACTACGACGGCACCACCACCGAGCCCACCCTTCTGCCGGTGACCTTCCCCACCATCCTGGCCAACAACACCCTGGGCATCGCGGTGGGCATGGCCTGCAACATCTGTTCCTTCAACCTGGCTGAGCTGTGCACCACCACCATCGCCCTCATCAAGGACCCCCAGCACGACATCGGGACCACCATGCCGGCCCCCGATTTTGTGGGGGGCGGCCAGATTCTCTACGACGCCGCCCAGATGCGGGAAATCTTTGAGACCGGCCGGGGCAGCGTCCGGGTCCGGGCCCGCTGGCAGGCGGTTCCCGGCCAGAACATGATCGAGATCACCCAGATCCCTCCCACCACCACGGTGGAGGCCATCATGGATAAAATCGCCGAGCTGGTCAAGGCCGGCAAGCTGAAAGAACTCAGCGACATGCGGGACGAGACCGACCTGAACGGCCTCAAGCTGACCCTGGACCTGAAGCGGGGTGTGGACCCCGCCAAGCTGATGACCCGGCTGTTCAAACTGACCCCCCTGGAGGACAGCTTCAGCTGCAACTTCAATATTCTGGTGTCGGGCCAGCCCCGGGTGATGGGCGTCCGGGAGATTCTGCAGGAGTGGACGGCCTTCCGCACCGAGTGCGTCCGTCGCCGCACCTACTATGATCTCCACGGCAAGGAAAAACGCCTCCACCTGCTGGAAGGCCTGGCGGCCATCCTGCTGGACATCGACAAGGCCATCCGCATCATCCGGGAGACCGAGGAAGAGGACGAAGTGGTCCCCAACCTGATGATCGGTTTCGGCATCGACGAGCAGCAGGCCGACTATGTGGCTGAAATCAAGCTGCGCCACCTGAACCGGGAATATATCCTCAAGCGGACCGGCGAGATCGACGCCCTGAAAAAGGAGATCGACGACCTGAACGACATCCTGGCCAAGCCCGCCCGCATCCGGAAAATCATCATTCAGGAGCTCACCGCCGTGGCCAAAAAGTACGGCCAGCCCCGCCGCAGTGAGATCCTCTACGACCTGCCCGAGGAAGAATCCGCCGCCGCAGAGGAGGCAGTGCCCGACTATCCGGTCACCGTCTTTTTCACACGGGAGGGCTATCTCAAGAAGATCCCGCCCCAGAGCCTGCGGACGGCCGGCGCCCACAAGCTCAAGGAAGGGGACGAGATTGTGGTCCAGGCCGAGGCCCGGAACAATCTGGAGGCTCTGTTCTTCACCGACCAGCATCAGGTCTACAAGACCCGTCTGGCCGAGTTTGAGGACGGGAAGGTGGGCCAGATGGGCATTTATCTGCCCACCCGCCTGGGCATGGACGAAGGGGAGAACATCGTCTCGATGGTGCTGACGGGGGATTACAGCGGCTGGATGCTGTTCTTCTTTGCCAGCGGCAAGTGCGCCAAGATTCCCCTGTCGGCCTACGCCACCAAACAGAACCGCCGCAAGCTGCTGCGGGCTTACAGCGACAAGGACCCCCTGTCCACCATGCTGTTCCTGCCGGAGGAGGCCGAAATCGCCATCCGCACCAGTGCGGGCCGGCTGCTTCTGGTGGGCTCGGCCCAGATCCCCGAAAAGGCCACCCGTGACAGCCAGGGCGTGGCGGTGGTGACCCTCAAGCGGAACCAGTCCATCACCTCGGTGCGCCCGGCGGCCGGGCTGGACCTGGCCGACCCCCACCGGTACCGGGTCCGCACCCTGCCGGCGGCGGGCGCTCTGCTGCGGGGCGAGGACATTGCAGAACAGACCAGCCTGCTGTAAGGCCGGCCGGAAAGGAAGAACCAATGCAGAACATTGACCTGATCTGTCTGGGCAAGCTGAACGCCAAATACTGCGCCGAGGGCGTGGCGGAATACGCCAAGCGGCTGTCCGCCTTTGCCAACTTCCGGATCATCGAGCTGCCGGAGGAGAAAATCGAGGAAAAGAACGCTTCCCCCGCCCTGGTGGCCCGGGCCCTGGAAAAGGAGGGCAAGGCCATCCTGTCCAGCCTGCGCAAGGGGGAGAGCCTGGTGGCTCTCTGCGTGGAAGGGAAGATTGTTTCCAGCGAGGACCTGGCGGACCTGCTGGCCCGGAAGGCCGGCAGCGGCGCCGGGGATGTGGCCTTTGTGATTGGCTCCTCCCACGGCCTCTCCGATGAGGTCAAGCGGGCCGCCTCAGCCCGCATCAGCCTGGGGCGGATCACCCTGCCCCATCAGCTGGCCCGCCTGGTGGTGACCGAACAGCTCTACCGGGCCTGCACCATCAACGCCGGCATGAAGTACCACAAATAAAACCACAGCAAACGAAAAGCGCCCCCGATCTTCCCGGATTGAACCGCCCCATATTGTGCGGACAGTACAAAAAAGAGGCCTGCAAGGGGTAGAAGTAAACGAATCAAAGACTGGCCTGGCGAAGCGAGAGCGGAGCCAGGCCAGTCTTTGTCTGGA
>NZ_NFHK01000059.1:0-12822 GCF_002161315.1 Faecalibacterium sp. An77 | reverse complement strand
AGGGCAGCTTTGGCCCGGCGCGTCCAGTGGACGAAACAGCCGGGCCGAAGCTGGCGCAGCGCTCCGGTTTTTGCAAGCGCCCTCCGCGGCGCGCCGCAAAAATCGGCTAAGCGCAAGAGAGCCGCCCCTCCCTGCTCCGGGTTGCGGTGCCCTGCTTTTGCTTCGAGCGTCGCTGCGCTCTCGCAAAAGACAGACCGCGGCCCCTGCTCCGCCTCGGCTGTTTCTGCCGCAGGCAGCGCCTCGGCTGCGCAGCCCTCTGGGCCTAGCGCAGCGGACAAAAAGGGAAAAGAAACAGAGTGTTAAAGGGCAGAGCGGCAAAGTTTTTGCTTATTTACGATCTAAACCCACCCTCCGCCCATTTAATGTGTCCCCCTGTCGCTGCGCGACATCCCCCTCCGGGGGAACGAGACCTCAAGACCGTTTGCTCCTCTGGACGCTGCCGCAGTTCGCACCCGCAAAAGTTTCCACCGCAGAAAATTCCCTCCAAAAGGACACCCTGTCCCTCCCGGGCCGGGTGCGTTACACTGGATGCAAAAGCATTTCACCCCGCCGCATCACGCATCACGCCAAAGGAGGCCGTCATGGATACACCCGAGAAAAAGACCAGCGTTTTGTTTTATACCGATTGGGCCAAGCCCCTGCGCAGCCTCCCCATGGAGGATGTGGGGCAGCTGTTCTGCGCCATTCTGGAGTATACCGAGACGGGCGCCGTCCCCCAGCTGGACAGCCCGGTGGCGGCCATGGCATGGGAGTTCATCCGCCAGCGCCTGGACGCCAGCATCGAAAAATGGGACGCCACCCGTGAAAAGCGGCGTCAGGCGGGTTCCCGCGGCGGCCGCCAGCGGGCGGCCCATCTTGAGGCAGAAAACCAGGTCGAACCCCCCGCAGACGGCCCGGATTCTGACGGGCAAACCCAAGCAAATCAAGCAAATGCTACTTTTGCTAAGCAAACGGTAGCAAATCAAGCTGTAACTGTACCTGTTCCTGTCCCTGTACCTGTACCTGAGACTGAGAATGTTCCTGTCCCTGTCCCTGAGACTGTACATGAGACTGTCCCTGTCTCTGAGACGATTCCTGCGGGGGCGTGCGCCCCGGAGGAGGAGAAGGAGACGACCCAGCTGGAACAGGTTTGGACTCAGTGCGGATACGACGGGGCCGCCCAGGCCGCCCGGATGCTGGCCCGGTATCGGGAGAAGGGTCTGGAGGAGGGCCTCATCCTGGAGGCCATCCGGCAGGCGGCATCCCATGGGGCCCGCAGTCCCCTGGCCTATATCGGGCGGATTCTGGACCAGGCCGCGGCGTCGGGACAGCTGACCCTGGCCGCCTGGCAAGCCGCCCATCGGGGCGGCGGAGGGGGAGGAAAGCGGGTGGACCGGCCCAGTCCCAGCGGCAACGACTTTCTTGCGGACGCCGCCGCCCGGCCCCGGCGGCACAAGCGGAAGGGGTGACGCTCCTTTCCCTGCCCCAGGCACAAAAAAAGACGGCAAACACCATGGTTTGCCGCCGAAACTGGAGCAGGATACGGGACTCGAACCCGCCGCCTACTGCTTGGGAAGCAGTCGCTCTACCGGATGAGCTAACCCTGCACGAGGTTACCCTGTTATTTTAGCAGGGGGGCGTGGATTTGTCAACGGGTTTGGGGAAAGTTTTTTGGCCCGGCGGGCGGCGGGTCTTGCAATTCGGCCCCGATGCCTTATAATAAAAGGCATCAGGGAAAGGAGGCGGGGCCGTCATGCTGGATTTGCCGCGGCTGCTGTATTTCAAGAACAAGAACGTATATTCGGCCAACCAGGCCGAAATGCGCTATCGGGCCACCCCCGGCAAGCGCAAGACCGACGACGGGGAGCAGGCCATCCTGACGGTGGAGATCTGGCCGGGGCCCTGGACCATCGAGTATACCGACCCGGCTCTGCGGCAGAGCGAAACCTTTGCCCTGGACGAGGAGGGCCTGACGGCGGCCCGGGGATGGATACGCAGCGTCTACGACGCCGACCCCGACCGCTGGCAGACGGCGCCGTCGATTCTGGATTGTGAGCCCTGGACGCCGCCGGCCCAGGAGCAGGAGGAGGAACAGGGATGATCTACCGCCTCAAGCCCCAGCAGGGGGATACGGTGGCGGTGCCGCAGCTGGTGTTTGCCCGGCTGGGCGCCGCCGAAGAAGCCAGCGTCCGGGTGGCGCTGTACGTACTGGCCACAGGGGTCACCGACCCGGACAAGCTGTGTGTGGATTTGAAGCTCCGGAGCCGGATGACGGCCGAGAGCGCCCTGGCCTACTGGGCGGGGGCGGGATTGCTGGAGCGGTACGACGAAAACGCCGCCCCGGCGGGCGGCGAGCCGACCCCCACTCCCCTGCGCTGGAACGAGATTGCGGCGGCCAGCCGCACCGATCCCATGATTGCCAGCCTCATCGACTGCGCCCAGCGGACCTTTGCCCGGGCGCTGACCCACAGCGAGATGGAAAAGCTGGTGAACCTGTATTTGCAGGAAGGCCACGAGCCCGAGACGGTGATGCTGTGTCTGGCGTACCTGGCGGGCCGGGGCAAGCGGACCATGGGAGCCCTGAGTCACGAGCTGAACGTGTGGCGGGCCGAAGGGGTCCAGACCGGCGAGGAGGCGGACGCACACCTGAAACTGCTGGCCCTGCGCCAGCAGCGGGAGGCGTATGTGGCCAGCCTCTTGCAGGTGGAGCCGGACGCCCTCACCCTGGGCGGGCGGAAAGCCATTGCCCGGTGGTACGAGGTGTACGGCTACGACGACGCCATGGTGCAGGAGGCGGCGGTCCAGGCGGGACCGCGGCGGGATCTGTGGTATTGGAACAGCATCCTGAAAACATGGGACGCCAAGGGCCTGCGGACGGTGCGGGACGTGCGGGGTCCGGCCCCCGTGGCGGGGGCCAGCCGGAACCTGCGGGTGGACCGGGAGACCCCCAGCGGCAACGACTTTTTGCAGGACGCCCTGGAGCGGCCCCGGCGGCATAAGCGGAAAGAATAACTTCCCCACAGCCAAGAGAAAAGGAGGCGCAGACAGTGCGCACACGAAACGAGCTATACCAGGCGGCCATGCGGACGGTGTCGGCGCGGCGGCAGAAGGCCCGGGCCCGGGCGGAGGATGCCCGGGCGGAGGCGCGGGCGGCGATTCCGGCCCTGAAGGCGGCGGAAGACCAAGTGACGGCCTGCGGGGTGCGGTGCGCCCTGGCGGGGGCACGGGGGGCCGACCGGACGTCGGCGGCCTCGGCCCTGGCGGCGGCACGGCAGAAGCGGGACGCCCTGCTGGCGGCCAGCGGCCGTTCGCCCCTGGCCCTGGAGCCCAAATATACCTGTTCCCTGTGCCAGGACACGGGGGTGGCGGACGGCAAGACCTGTGTCTGTGTGCGGCGGGAAATGCAGCGGCTGCGCCGGGAGGAAATCGAGGCCATGTCCAGCCTGTCGGTGACCAGTTTCGACACCATGAAGCTGGACTACTATCCCAACACCCCCGACCCGAAAACGGGGCGCAGCGTCCGCCAGTACATGGCGGAGTTGCTGGCGGATCTGCGGGATTACGCGGAGGAGTTCGACCTGGACAGCGAAAACCTGATGCTCACCGGCAACGCCGGCCTGGGCAAGACCCATGCGGCCCTGGCGGTGGCGGGGGCGGCCCTGGACAAGGGGTACGATGTGATTTACATTTCCAGCCCGGACTTTTTCAGCCGGGTGGAGACGCTGCATTTCGGGTCCGACCCGGCGGGCGAAAAGGATGCCCTTCTGGACACGGTGGGCGGGGCGGATCTGCTGATTCTGGACGATCTGGGCACCGAGTTCAATTCCAGTTTTGTCATCAGCACCCTGTACAGTCTGCTGAACGACCGGCTGGGACGGCGCCGGCCCACCATCCTGACCTCCAACATTGTGGACGGCACCCTGCTGGAAAAGCTCTACACCGAAAAGGTCGCCAGCCGCATCTCGGCCTTTGTACCCTACCGTTTCCTGGGCGACGACATCCGGTTAAAAAAGGCCCTGGAACCTTAACTTACTTTTTCGGAGAAAAAGTAAGCAAAAAGCTTTTCACCTGGTACCGCTGACTGCTGTAATCTTCACAAGGCCCAGCCGGCGGTCAGGTTTCAGCCGCTTTAGAAGGCTCCCGGGCTGCGCCCCGGTGAGTCCAAAGTTTTATGTAGCCTGTTTTTCATCCCCGGCACGCGCTGAAAACCTATAAAAATAACAGCCCTCGTCCTTTATTGGGCGGGGGGTGTTTTTGGTTTAGAGCCCCATGGGGGCGAGCCCGCAGGGCTGGGGGTTCCGCTATTGGGCGGTTGGGTGGGTTTAGATGATAAAAAGGTATCACCTTGCAATTTCAAAGTGTGCGCCCCACAGCACCAAAAGATTCACCGAACCGCCAGCCCGCTGAGGCGGGCATGTGGTCTCAATCGGAGCGGCGGGCAAAAGCCGTTAAGAAAAAACCGGGCCGTCTTTTGTAAGCGCTCGAAGTTTTAACGGGCCAAGGCCGTCGTGTTTTTTTAGGCTTTTGCCCGGAGCGACCACTCTGTCTGGGTCCAGGGTACAGACCCTGGTCGTTAGGGAGGGTAGGGAGTCCAGAGGGGGTAGGGAGGGGGAGTCGAAACCCCCTCCCTCCCCCTCTGGGCCTAGCGCAGCGGACAAAAATGTAAAAGAAAGAAGTCGTCAGCGGCAGAGCGGCAAAGCCTTTTCTTATTTATGATCTAATCCAAAAACACCCCCGCTCAAAATCAAGGGCGAGGACTTGAATTTCTGAGGGGAATATGATAAAATAACATATGCTCACGGCCAGGCTGTGGGCAACCAGGTCGGACAGCGCCTTGCTGCGCGGTTCGGCATACGGATGCGGGCCCTGTACGACTGGGCCGCTGTGAACCAGGTCAGGTGGGGAACCAAGCAGCCTTAAGCGGCGTGCACGGTGCGTTTCAGCCAGCCTGCATTCGTATGCCGAGCTTCGCAAGGCGGGGGAACCTCCCCCGCAGCGCTGTCCGCTTTTTTTATTATCCGTACCGTTCGGGAGGTGTGGGAATGTATCGTGCGCTGTACCGCAAATGGCGGCCCCAGCGGTTCGAGGACGTGGTGGGCCAGCGCGCCATCGTGGCCGCGCTGAAAAATCAGGTAGCTTCCGGCCGTGTGGGCCACGCGTACCTGTTCACCGGCGTCCGCGGCACCGGCAAAACCACCTGTGCCAAGATCTTCGCCAAAGCCGTCAACTGCCTCAACCCCCAGGGCGGCGACCCCTGCTGCCAGTGTGCGGTCTGCCGCGGCATCGACGGCGGCAGCCTCCTGGACGTGGTGGAAATGGACGCCGCTTCCAACAACGGCGTGGACGATATCCGGGACCTGCGGGACGAGACCGCCTACACCCCCAGCAGCTGTACTTATAAGGTATACATCATCGACGAGGTGCACATGCTGTCCACGGCGGCGTTCAACGCCCTGCTGAAAACCCTGGAAGAACCCCCTGCCCACGTCATCTTTATTCTGGCCACCACCGAGATCCAGAAGGTGCCCGCCACCATCCGGTCCCGGTGCCAGCGGTATGACTTCACCCGCATCAGCCCCGAGGACATTGCGGGCCGGGTGGCCCAGGTGGCCGCCGCCGAACGGCTGTCCCTCACCGACAAGGCCGCCGCCCTCATCGCCCGTCTGGCCGACGGCGCATTGCGGGATGCCCTGTCCATCCTGGACACCTGCGCCGGCGTCACCGCCGACATCGACGAAAACGTGGTCCGCCGGATGGCGGGCGTCACCGACCGGAGCTATCTGTTCCGGATCTCGCAGGCGGTGTCCGCCCGGGACGCCGCCGGCGCCCTGGCCGAGCTGGCCGCCCTGCGCCAGCAGTCGGTGGACGTCAAGCGCCTCACCGAGGAACTCATCGCCCACTACCGCAGCCTGATGCTGGCCGCCCTGCCGGGAGGCCAGGAACTGCTGAGCGGCGTCTCCCCCGACGAGGAAGCCCTCTATCTGGAACAGGGCCCCGCTTTGGGCCGGCGGGAGGCGGTGCGGGCCATTCGGGCGCTGGGCGTGGCGCTGGAACACATGGCCCGGGGCAGCGACCAGCGCATCGAGCTGGAACTTGCCCTGTTCAGCCTCACCGAACCCGCCCAGACCCAGCAGGCCGCCGCGGTTCCGGCTGCGGCTGCCGCCCAGACGGCGCGTCAGGCCGTTCCGGCGGCCTCCCAGCCCGTCCGGCAGGAAACCACCGTCCGGCCCTTTGCGTCGGCGCCGGTGTCCCCTGCCCCCGCCGCATCCACAGCCGCCCCCGCGGCACAGTCCACGCAGGATTTGCCGCCTTGGGAAGAGCCCGCCGCACCGGCTACGGCCCCCGCGGCACAGTCCCCGCAGGATCTGCCCCCTTGGGAAGAGCCCGCCGCACCGGCTACGGCCCCCGCGGCACAGTCCCCGCAGGATTTGCCCCCCTGGGAGGAACCCGCCGCACCGGCGGCCCCCGCGGCACAATCCGCACGGGATCTGCCCCCCTGGGAGGAACCCGCCGCACCGGCGGCCCCCGCGGCACAATCCGCACAGGACCTGCCCCCCTGGGAAGAACCTGCCGCACCGGCTACGGCTCCCGCGGCGCAGTCTGCACAGGATCTGCCGCCCTGGGAGGAGGAAGCCCCGCCCGAAGAACCGGCGCCCCCGGCCCCCTGGCCTGAGACGCCTCCCGAGGAACCGGCCCCTCAGCCGGTGTATGCCGCCGATCCCCAGCTGGACAAGCCCCGCCGTGCGGCCGCAGACGGGGTCAACCCCTATCCCCAGTGGGCCGAGGTGGTGAACCGCATCCAGCAGACCGACCCCATGCTGTACGGCTACCTGAAGAAGTCCAGGGCCTATTTCGACGGGGTGCGGGTGCTGATCGACGGCGGCAAGACCTTCCGGGATTTCATCCGGGTGAACAAGGGCAGCCAGCGGCTGATTAAGAAACTGATTGCCGAAGTATCGGGCATTGCGGTGCCCATCGGGCCCTACGAGCCCGAGAAAACCGCAGCCCGTCAAAAGACCACCGCCGAGGACTCCCTGCACAAGCTGGAAGCTCTGGGCCTGGAGGTAACCATCGAGGACAACGCCCGCAAGCGGCGGTCCTGACATCACAACCACAACGGAGGAATTTTGCCATGAAAGCAAGAATGCCCGGCGGCTATGGCCGTCCCGATATGAACAGCCTGATGCGTCAGGCCCAGAAGATGCAGAGCGACATGCAGGCCAAGCAGGCCGAGCTGGAGCAGACCGAATACACCGCCAGCGCCCCCGGCGAGATGGTGACGGTGACCATGAACGGCAAGCATCAGGTGGTGAATGTGACCATCAAGCCGGAGGCCGTGGACCCCGACGACATCGAGATGCTGCAGGATCTGGTGGCCGCCGCCGTGAATGCGGTGGTGGAGACGGTGGATCAGGCTGCCGCCGCCGAGATGGGCAAGCTGACCGGCGGTCTGAACATCCCCGGCCTGGGCCTGTAAGGGAGGGCCGGCATGAGCAACACCGCCGCGCCGCTGGAAGTGCTGATTGACGAGCTGAAGCGGCTGCCGGGCCTGGGGGACAAGAGCGCCACCCGCCTGGCGTACCAGCTGATGAACCTGTCGTCGGAACAGACCGACCGCCTGGTGCAGGCCATCCGCGGGGTGCACACTAAGCTGAACCGGTGCCGCCAGTGCCAGAACTATACCGAAGGGAACCTGTGCCCCATTTGTTCCGACCCCAAGCGGGATCATTCGGTGATCTGCGTGGTGGAGACGGCCCGGGACGTCCAGGCCATCGAGCGGACCCGGGAATACCGGGGCCTGTACCATGTGCTGTACGGCCTCATCAGCCCGGTGAAGGGCATCGGACCCGAAAATTTGACCATCCGGGAACTGGTGAACCGGATGTCGGACACCACCGTCAAGGAGGTCATCATGGGCCTGCCCCCCAGCGTGGAGGGCGACGCCACTTCCATCTATCTGGCCCGCACCCTCAAGCCTCTGGGCGTGCGCACCACCCGTCTGGCGTCGGGCGTGCCGGTGGGCTCCAAGCTGGAGCAGGCCGACCGCCAGACCATTTTCCGCGCCCTGGAGGGCCGCCACGAGCTGTAAGCTTGTGTCATTGACTGTATTTTCCTGCCCGCCGCGGGGCATCCTGTTTTGGGGTGTTCCTGCCGGCGGGCGGGTTTTTTGTTTAAGCGGAACCCCCAGCCCTGCGGGCTCGCCCCCATGGGGCTCGAAGTATTTAACTTCCCCTTCTCCTGCGGGTTGCTTCTACTTCGTCCACTGGACGCGCCGGGCCAAAGCTGCCTCGGACTCACCGGGGCGCAGCCCGGGAGGCTGATCAAGAGGGTGTCCATGCTTGACGCATCAAGTCAGGTTTTGAACCCGTTTGCATCGTACCGCGCCACAGGCGCAAACGTAACGAGCGAGCTTTAGCGTAACGGCCCTGTGGAAGTTTCGGAGACCCGCAAACTTCATGGTACACATTGAAAAGCTTTTTGGTTCCTTTTTCTCGAAAAAGGAACTTGCACTTTTGCGTAATTGTGGTACAATAATTTACACGCCCCAGCCGGGGGCGGTTTCCCATTTCATCGAGAAAGGAGGCGCGCTGGATGCCCGCCAAGGAAAAACCGGCCACCAAAACCATCGCCACCAACCGGGAAGCGCGCCACGAATACTTTGTGATGGAAGCGCTGGAAACCGGCATCGAGCTGAAAGGCACCGAGGTCAAGAGCCTGCGTGCCGGCGGCGTCAACCTGAAAGACAGCTGGGTGGACATTGACGGCGGCGAATTGATCGTCAAGGGCATGCACATCACGCCCTACGACCACGGCAACATTTTCAACGCCGATCCCCGCCGTGAACGGCGGCTCCTGGCCCACAAGAGCGAGATTCGCCGTCTGGGCCAGCAGTGCAAACTGCAGGGCTACACCCTGATTCCCCTGTCGCTGTACTTCAAGCACGGCCGGGTCAAGCTGGAACTGGGCCTGTGCAAGGGCAAAAAACTCTACGACAAGCGGGCCGATGCCGCCCAGCGGGACGCCAAGCGTTCCATCGACCGGGCCCTCAAGTCCAACGGCCGCCTGTACTGAGTCCGCCGGGCCCTCCGGGCCCATGGCCGGAAACCAGCCGGTTTCCGATTCTTCGCATCACTTTTACCGGGCAGAAATGCCCCTCCGCATTCACCTTCCCCGCGCTTTCGGGCGCGTATCATGGGGGCGTAAAGGTTTCGACGGGGGGAGCGAGGCCTGGGCAGCGGGTAGCAGCGGGGGACCTGCTCTAAAATCCTCCAAAACAATAACTGACAACAACAAGTATCAGTTGCTCGCAGCCTGAGTGCTGCGCGTTCCGCCCACTCTTGTGTCGTGTGGGGCCGGGGCGTCCTTTAGACACAGCACGTGAACGGACCTAAGCTTTGCGGACCGTCATGAACTCATGAAGCTACTGAAGCGTTAGCCTGGCGACCGGCGTGACGCGGAGGGAATGTCGTTGATCGCCTGCACCCGGAGATACTCACGCTGAACTCCTTTCGGACATGGGTTCGACTCCCATCGCCTCCACCACCAAAAGGAACGTGTTTACGCGAAATGCAGTCTGTCACGCGCAGCCTGTAACACATTTTATAACACAGTTCCGAAATGAAGAAAGCCCTCGCGCTGCTGATAAGGCAGCGCGAGGGCTTTCTTCTTTATTCGCAAGTTTGTGTTTAGGATATTGACACTACCAATTATCCGCATTGATCCTTGTGATAAGCTTTATAGAACACTGGTTACATCATCATCACGAAGTGCATACTTTATATACAAATCATCTTTTACGTATGCCAGTTGGCTTTTCAAGCGATCATTTTCTGCTTTTTGTTCTTTAAATTGATCTTCAAACTTTTGTCTTTCTTTTTTCAATTCAGCAAGTTCATTTTCCAATCTAATATAATGAAACTTTAAAAAATAAAGCCTTGTAAAAAAACAACCCACCAATACTCCCGCAACGAAAATGCCCGGCTTTCCACATTCATTTATAAGTTTTTGTATAAATTCTGTAAATGAAATATTGGTAATATCAATCGACATTTTGTATACCTTGCGCTTCTATTCCAAAAAAAGATTCAGCT
This sequence comes from Faecalibacterium sp. An77, assembly GCF_002161315.1. Taxonomy (NCBI): domain Bacteria; kingdom Bacillati; phylum Bacillota; class Clostridia; order Eubacteriales; family Oscillospiraceae; genus Faecalibacterium; species Faecalibacterium sp. An77. The sequence goes on along the minus strand of NZ_NFHK01000059.1, from coordinate 2,752 downwards.
ATTGATTCACTAATCAAGATTATAGATTCTTTGCTTAAATCCCAATATGTAAAGGCATACATCAATTCCTCAACCAATCGAGAAGATAACCCCTTCTCCTTTGCTCCATTTATTTGCGAATATTTCTTAAATGCACTTAATAAATAAAATGCAGCGAAACCCTCATTAATTCGGCTGAACTTATATAAACGTTCCGGATCTGGAGTTTTAATCATAAAAGGCCTTAGCTTGAGAATCCAATATGCCATTAAGGCCGCTTGCTTAATTTCATTTATACGCGTTTGTTCATGAAAAATCATAAAATATCCTTCGCGTTTATCTACACGCAAAAGAATGCGGGGAAGTAGTATATTTTGAATACAAATTTCCTCTGGCAACAATCCATGAACTTGTGCATATTTTTCAAATTGAGCTATTAAATCATTTGTTTTCTTTTTAAGTACATCTTCTTCTGGCGGCACATAACTTATTTTGTCGTTTTCATCAACTACAGGCATACTAATCCCCTTATTAAATTAAAGACTTCACAATATCTAAATTTTCCTCAATCAAGCGCGTACTTCCCTCATCGATAAATTTCGCAAATGATTCTCCAGCTTCTCGTACACGATGATTTCGATTAATATCATCATTAAATCCATTGGAAATTTCATACATAAGATGAAACATCTCATCACTAATAAAAAGATCATTCCAATTCATGTTAATTATCACCTTTACTCAAATCTATCTTTACATTGCATATTGGATGTTGTAAATGACTATATGGCGCATTTTTTATATAATATCACACTTTTCAAAAAAATGGAATACTTTTTCACATAGGTCTTAAAATTAAATTTTGTATTGTTTTTAAGCAAAGTTTAACGAATCAACTATTTTAATTCAATTTGCGTTATCTCTTTATTTTTTATATTTTCAGCATCAATTACGTTTTATTCAAAACATTTTAAGAGGTTTGTCTTTTACGCATTTTCCTGGCCCGGCGGGGGCTTTTTCCTCGCTGCAAAACAAAAATCCCCGCCTCGATCAAATTCGTGACACCACGAAAATGATTCGAGACGGGGAAAATCATCAGTCGGCGGAAGGCTGCGCCGCCGGGCGCGGGATGGTTACTTGTCGGCGCTGCGGTAGGTCTTCAGATCGGCGTCGGCCTTGATGGCCGCCGGGGTAAAGCTGTTGTTCTTCCACCAGGCGGCGAGGGACGCGGCCACGGTGAGGCCCGAGGTCACTAGCTGTTCCAGCTGGCTGTCCTCAATGGGCAGCACCGGCTTGCCGGCGGCCGACAGCAGCTGATTGGTCAGGGCCAGGGCCAGACAGGCGGTGCGGGCGATGGTACCGACGGAAATGTTCATGGTGTGCTCCTTTCTTTTAGGTGCGGTGTTCCAGTTTTTCTTCCAGGTCGCTGATCCGATGGTCGGCGACCTTCATTTTTTCTTCCAGCACCGGTACACGCTGGGCGAAGTTGTTGTGCTCCCGGACCTCCCGGGTCAGCTCCTCCAGTTTGGTGTCGGTGACAGCCTGGCTCTTGCTGTTGGCGATCAGGACGCCGATCAGAGTCACTGCACCGGACACGGCAGCCGCGATGATGCTTTCCACCGGCATCACCCCCGCAGCTGTGTCAGGCCCGCCCGGGCGATGATGGCCGGATAGTCCTTATAGGCGTGGGAAATGTCCACATTGCCAGCAATGCCGTCCAGCCGGCCGGTACTGGTGTACTGCCACATCCCGTGCTTGCGGGTGGGGCGGTTGGCCCGGTAATCCGCAATCCACAGATCGTAGGCCGACAGGCGGTCCATGTTCAGCTCGGTGTTGGCGTAGTAGGTGTAAGTGTACACCATGGCGTACAGGCCCCAGCTTTCGATGGCGTCGGCCGCGGCGATCACCAGGTCGGTGAGGGCGTCGGCGGAAAGGGGCTTCAGCTTGTTGTCCTCCACGTCCACCGCCACCGGCAGTTCCAAACTCTTGCCGGTCAGGGCCTCATGGAGCTTGCCCAGCTCGGCCTGGACGGTGGCGGCGTCCTGGGCGTAGGTGTAGTAGTACACCCCCACCGGGATGCCCAGCCGCTTGCAGGCGGCATAGTTGCGCTCAAACTGGGGATCAATGTAGATACCGCCGAAGCTCTTGTTGGTACTCACCGTTTTCAGCATGGCGCCGCCGATCTTCCCCGCCAGCTTGTCCCAGTCGATCGTCCCCTGGTAGCGGCTCACGTCGATGATGTCTTTCATGGTCATTCCCCTTTCCCCCAACGGATCAGTGTATAATGCGGTTTTTCCTCGCCAAACCAGCGCCACCGCAGCCAGTCATCCAGGACGGCAGCCGCCATGGCCACCAAAACCCAGAACAAACTGAACGGCAGGCAGATCTGGCCCAGCAGGTTGCAGGGCAGGTCCGAATAATCCCAGACGCCCCAGCCCAGCCACAGGTTCACCACGCAGCCGGTGACGAATTCCAGCGGCGTGACAATGCAGGCCGAGCCGATCACCCCCTGGAGCACCAGGGGCATCTCCCAGGGGATTACCTCGTTCAAGAGGCCGATCAGGACAAAGCAGACCCCGCCCAGGAGGGCCATGGTCCAGTGGCTGCGGCCCCGCCACAGCAGTTCCAGCACCACATACAGACAGCCCCCGCACACTGAACCGCCCCATATTGTGCGGACAGTACAAAAAAGAGGCCTGCAAGGGGTAGAAGTAAACGAATCAAAGACTGGCCTGGCGAAGCGAGAGCGGAGCCAGGCCAGTCTTTGTCTGGA